>CAZYTI010001068.1:0-2227 GCA_964650065.1 uncultured bacterium | reverse complement strand
GATTACAAATGGGTGGACGAAGACAAAGTCGAGAAATACAATGGCGCCTTGTTGATTCATCCCAAATCCTGGAGGATCCAACGATATTATAAAAACCGTCTGGTTCCATTCTCAGAGCGGGTCCCCCTGGTTGATCGTCTGCCATTTTTATTCGATCTGCTGAATAAAATGGATTCCAGCATTGGAGATTTTAGTCCTGGTGATTCAACCAAGGTCCTTGAATTCCACCTGCCCAAGAAGAGGGAAAAAGTTCGATTTTCAGTGATTATTTGTTATGAATCGATTTTTTCTGAATTTGTCAGAAAATTTGTTCATAGCGGAGCCCAATTTTTGGTGATTATCACCAATGATGGGTGGTTTGGTAGGACCTCCGGGCCATATCAACATGCACAATTAGCTGTTTTACGGGCTATTGAGAACCGTGTCTGGGTTGCTAGGTGTGCAAATACCGGGATTTCAGAATTCATCGATCCGTATGGAAGGATCCATGGGAAAACACCACTAGACGAGGAAGCTGTGCTCACGGGAATGATTTATCCACTCACAGAACAAACAATTTTTACCCAATATGGACATTTCATCCCCTATATCGTGATTGTTTTGAACGGCTTTATCCTGTTATTAGGGTGGTTGAGAAAAAAACAGTAAGGATATTACGAAGAATAGCCTTTGTCCGCATCAATTAAAGCTCGGATTATCATGGTTGGGCATTAAATGAGAATGGAGAAAATGGGTAAAATTGTGAGATTGCACAGAAGACTTCTTGTGCTCTCTTTCGTTTTCATTTACCATTTTCAGGGTGTATGCCAGGATAACAGACTGGTTATGTTGAGTACTGTGAAAGCGCGGTCCATCGCCCTGGGTGGCGCATTTATGGCCGTGAAGGATGATTTGGCCTCTCTGGATTTCAATCCAGCCGCTTTTTCATTAGAATCAACAGTTAGGAGAGCCCAAATATCAGTCTTCCTGAATCCTCTGGGACCTTTCATTATTAAGGAAAACTTGAAGACGACCAACGAATTGGATGCTCATCTAGGTTGGATATTTCGAGGTGTGGGCATGTCCATTGGGAGGATATCGATTGGACTCCTCTGGGGAGAGGAGGCATTGACGGATGTGGGAAGACTGGAACGTCGTTGTATTTTTAACGGGACCGGATATTCTGGGCAGAGGAATGCCAGTTTTGGCATCTCCATCAATCTCGCACCCAGGGTTTCTCTGGGATTTGCTGGTGAGACCTTTATTCGGAAAAAGGGCGAGATTCAAAAATGGTATATGGGATATCGTTATGGCATCATTATTAAACCCAAAAATACTTTGACGGTGGGTTTATGTTTTGTTGGTTTCCCGGATAGTTGCAGAGGCGACAGAATGACATTGGAGCGATTGGCAGATGAAACTCTGAATGTCGGCGTTTGCTTTTCTCCCTGGAAAGAACTGTCTCTGGCACTGGATATACGTAATGTGAGTGATGAAGGAAAAGGGGCGGTACGAGAACCCCATGTGGGCTTTGAGCTTTCTCCTTTTGATTTCTTTTCTTTTCGTAGTGGGTATTATCGAGTGAAGGGGGGAGAACACCAAGCATTTTCGGTTGGAATCGGTCTTATACATCGATACGGTGCCTATCCCAATGAACGGCTGTTTCTAAATCCAACCATTGGACTCGATGCTACTCTGGTGTGGGAGAAAGATGTCGATGGTGATCACCGTTGGATATTTTTATCCTGTATGTTAAAACTATAAGGTCGATCAGTTCCTGATTTGAAGACATTTTCAAATGGTGCTTTCAATCAGTTTGGTCTTTCATGGGAACTCTTTCGAACTATTCAAGTTATAAGAAAAGATGGTTGTTATCGATCGATATGCCATAAAAGTTTTTTTAATAACCTTCGGTATGAGTGTCTCGATGTGGGGGCAACAGAAATGGTTAAACAATATTGAGTTTCTGACCTCAGTGGTCGATGAGACTGTCGAGGAGGCTATGAAGAATGGTGGTATTCATTCCGGTATGAATGTTTATATGACGAATACACAAGTGGAGAATGATGTTGTACAATTCGTGCTCCATCGATTCCACCAGGTTTTTTATGAGAGAGAAGTCAATGTTTTTTCAGAACAGGATACCGTTGAGACTGGTATTGTTCTTTCTATTGCAGTAATCAAGGCAGATGTCGGATATGATGGTATCTTCCGAGAAAAATTCTGGGGAGAGCGCTTGTGTATAAGA
>CAZYTI010001067.1:0-2233 GCA_964650065.1 uncultured bacterium | reverse complement strand
TTTGCTTTGGGCCAATGGCGAGGCTACATCTAAACCCACTTTCAGAAACAATTTTTAAGTATGGTTTCGGAAATGGAGGAAATGAAATATGGAACCGGTATCGATTTTTTACCATACCCTGGATGTTAAGCTGAATACAGGACCGGATGTTATGGACATTACCTCTGAATTAAACCTTCTGGTAGATGCTTCGGAAGTTTCCACCGGCATTCTCAGTGCCTGCATGGTCGGATCCACCGGGTCTTTGACAACCATTGAATATGAACCCGGGGTTATCGAAGATTTTAAAGCCGCGCTCAATCGGTTGGCCCCACCAGATATCGAATACGCCCATGAAAAAGCATGGCATGATGGAAATGGGTACAGTCACGTCCAGGCAGCCCTGATTGGCCCGTCGATAATTCTGCCCGTGAGAAACGGTGTTCTTAAACTCGGAACCTGGCAGCAGGTTGTTGCCATCAATCATGACAACCGTCCACGCCAAAGGAGCATTGAGGTAACCGTTACTGGCGTAAACAAATAGACTGTGAAAATCACAACGGTAATAGCTTCGATTGGTCAGTCTTATGGTTTCCGCTGATCCTGGTATTTTAACCTATTTGGATGAAACCAAAGGTGATAAGAGGCCAGCTCTCTCTTGGCATCAAGCCGGAAACCGTGATCAATGAGACCTTTACAGAAACGCTTTAGCAGATAATATTGTATAAGGGTGTGGCTTGAAACGGCATGTTAAAGCAACAGGGAGGAACAAACTATTTTTTCAAATGAGATGATTTACCAAGCCCATAATTAATTCTCCAATTTTGAGAATTTGTTCAAAGGGAATATTCTAAAACTGGTTTGACTTAGATTTTTCTGTCGATGTTAATATTGTGCCAAAAATTGTGCCTATTTTTTGTGATATTCAATGATTTTTAATGATAAACAGTGACATCATGAACAGAAGGGGACGCAGAAAAAAAGCGAATAATTTTATCATTTTAGATCATTGGTTATCATTGTTAATCACCTGATGTCATCAGCTTTGAACTGGGTTCGACTCCCGCCGCCTCCACCAATAGATAAAGAATAATTTCAATTAGTTATAAAAATTTTAGCGTTAAAATTGCAGTCCCCTGGCAGTCCCTAAGGGTTGTCTGGGGACTTGTTTTATCGGGATCACTCCCTCATAACTTCGACCTCTTCCTGGTCCTTTTCAGCCCGCGCTTTCTCTATCATCTGACCGACCGCTGATGGTTCCTGGGTTGCACGAGTTGCCAGTGCAGCTTGGAATTCTGGTTCCCTTATTGAGAGAGATGAGTCCATACAGAAACCCTATTCGTGAAAGTCGCATATAGAGGTGGACACTGATAAATCATTTGAAAATTTGGTTTAATTATTTCCCCTCTCCCCTTCTATAAATTACCTGTGTTTTAATGACAAGATTATCATATATCGTGGTGTTATTAGACGACCCTATGCCCTTTCTCACTTTGATTTTATATTTTAATCCCATCATTAGAAACATCATTACCGATATCTTTATAAAGGTTTAGGCCATATATAATTTAATGAAAAATCAGGCGGTGATTCATGTGGGATACACGAATATAGCAATTGTGGTTCATGCAAATAACAGGAAGGAGGCTATAGAAAGATCGAGGGCTGTTCTGGATGATCTATGCGAAAGGCGATCAGCATTTGGATTTTACAAGACCATGGATGATGCGTTTTTAAGGCGTACTAATATCCCAATGTGTATGAAGGCCAAAGGCAGGAGGGGTAAGAAATTAATAGAAAAATACATGAAATGGACTAAACAAGAATTCCACAAGAGCGTTGTAGAAATAAAAAAAATTATAAATGAGCACACTATTGAGGAACTCTATGAGAATGATCCCGAGGATTTCACATATTCTTGTAGGATGGCAAGCCAAGCCATAGGGACATCTGTACACCTATATGACGAAGAGAGCTGTCCTATTAGTACCCCAAAAGGCCTTCATACCGCCCTCACCGTTCCAGCTGGTTATTATGAGGATGATTCGGAAACAAAGAATATGGAAGCCTGGGTTGTCCCAGCTTGCGTACATGATTGAATATATTAATTAGGAAGGGATTGAGTGGTTTCAGACGAACTTACCAAAAGGATTCTGAGGTTAATAAATAATTCTGACAAACCTATCACCAATGTTGAAATCAAGGAAAAGACAGGTGCACCAGGAATGAAGCTGCGTTACTGTCTTCAAAACCT
>CAZYTI010001066.1:0-2233 GCA_964650065.1 uncultured bacterium | reverse complement strand
CGTCGCTTCGCTCGCAGCGAATTACAGGAAGGGCTCATTCATCCACGGGTCAACCAGTGGAATTCTGTCTTCGACCGCTTAAACAGAGAGACTGGCGAGATTGTTCAGAGGAAGCTTCCCGGTTGGTTGCTCGGGCTTGAAGGCACGGTTTATCTATGTCGCGCAACTTGAGCTAAAAACGTACGAAGCTCAAGCTGACTTGTTTAGGTTGGAGAGTGGGTGATGTTCTCAACGACTCCGGATCCGCTTTACTCATTCAATCTCTAACACATACGGATTCGTCAACACCGTGTCAGGACCGCCAAGCGGGCCGATCATCGCTTGAAGGAAATATCCGTTTCCCGGGACCCACCAAGTCGAGACCATTCCGGAGATGTTGAATACTCCGTTTGAAGGAATGCCTCCTAAAACAAACTCATAAATCGGCTGAACGAGATACAGCTCACCGTAGGGCGTAATCTGAGGATTCTTTTGAGCATTCGATGCCACCAAGAGCCGCACGGGTGATGTGCCCGGCATCCCGATGACCCTGACATCGATGTTTCCACCGGGGACGACATCGCCCATATGATAAAGATGATAGTAATACTCGTCAGCGCCGATATCCGGTATGCCTCCGGTAACACGGGGGTCACCTTCAAAATCTTCTGTAGGGAGATAGCCGTGGTTATATCCTTTGTTTATACAGGGTGATTTGAAAGTCAGATGATAGTCCTCAGTGACCTGATCAACGAAAAGCGGATCGGCATCGATCATGCCAATGCCCCAGTTGAGCGTATGACCAGGATCAACAAGAACCGATCCCTGTCCCCCTTCCAAATCAGAATAAGCAATGCTAAGCGAAGACGGGTTCCAGGGGTATGTATCCATTATCCATACTTCAGGAGCGTTATTGTTCCAGAATATCGTGTTTACAATTTCCGCGGAAGATTCCTGTGTACTGCAAATACCACCACCACCCAATCTCGCATAATTATTAACAATAGTATTATTATTGATTGTAGGATTAGAACAACCAATAGACAATATTCCACCCCCTATATCATCCGAGTCACCACCCCCAGTTGCTCTATTCCTTGAAATTATGTTATTTGATATTCTAACGAAGGAGTAGCCCCAGCAACATATTCCGCCACCACCTGTAACGGCTACATTCTCACTAATGATATTATTAATAATACTGGCACCAGTACTTAGAGAGTTAGCATAACTTCCGCCACCTCCATAGTTTGCCCAATTTCCGATAATTCTGTTCTTACTTATTGTTGGGGACCTTCCAAACCTAATATACCAACTATAAGCATAAATCCCACCACCATTCCAACTCGTATTTTGTGCGATTAAGTTGTTACTGATAATCGGCGACGATTGATTACTGGCTATTCCCCCTCCAAACCACGAAGAGTTATTTGTAATAATATTTCTGGTTATTTTTGTAGAAGAGTCGGTATCGCAGAATATACCGCCCCCCCTCCCCCGCATGTGGCCGCCCAGCGCCCAATTGTTCATTATAATGTTATCCCTTATCGTTGGAGAAGAACCAATACCACAATATATTCCGGCTCCATCATAGTCGTTCCAAGGATAGGGTCTTAACCTCCCGGTGCCATTTGTAATCGTGAAGCCTTCCAGTATTGTGTTTGGACTTTCCCCATTTATAAAAGTCACAACACTTCCATAGTCAGGATTGGATGGTTTTCCGCCGTCGATAATTGTTACCTCCGGCCCCTGTTCGCTTATCAGGGTTATTTCTTTCCCAAGGAAATCAATGTTCTCCACATATGTCCCCGGCCTGACGATAATCGTGTCGCCATTCGTTGCTGCATCGATTGCGTCCTGAATTGTAAGGTAATTGTTTGGAACGTAGATGGTGGCGGCTTGAGACGAAACGATACACAGTATGAAGATAACAAGAACCAGTGCGGTTTCTTTTCCGAACACGATAAGACCCTGCCTCCGAATCATGATATCATTATCCATCTTTTCCCACTTATTACCAATATTATTTAATATGTTGGAGGCTCAGCTCAGCGCTTTGGTAAGTTTTTCCTTACACCCCACATACTGATTTCCATAAACGATCGGCGATGCACCGAGACCTTCAGAAGATAGTGTCCCGGAATGCGTAAAAATTTTTCTACTTGAATTTTAGGGATTTGTTAGGTATACTGTAGCTACAATATAATTGCATCTACAATATATTTCTCCGGGAAAGCCGTTCTCAGGGAACGGC
>CAZYTI010001065.1:0-2235 GCA_964650065.1 uncultured bacterium | reverse complement strand
CATTCTGATTCATGTTTTAGGCTCCGCCCTCATTGGGTTCCTCAAGGGCAGGATTAGAGATGGGGTGGCCTTTCTTCTGACCTTTTCTTCTCTCGTCTTGACTTTTTTGCTGGTTCGGCCCATAATGAGCGGACTCACGGTTGAGATCGTTATCCCTGTTTTTAACTCAGAATTATTTTCCTTTTCTTTCATTGGAGATGGACCGGGTGTCTTCTTTGGACTCATTTTTTCATTGTTGGGTACGATTGCCGTTATTTACTCATTTGAGTACATGAGGAAAAATAGGAATCTCACAGAATACTACGCCATGACGACACTCATGGTAGGTTCGTTAATGGGAATTGCTTTTTCGAGGAATTTACTCCTCATGTACATTTTCTGGGAGATGGCCACTTTGACGACCTGGAGATTGGTTGGATTCTATAGAGGAAAAGAGGAAATCGCTATCGCCAATAGAACATTCCTGATGATCTTTGCCGGATCTTCTTTCATGCTATTGGGATTCATCATGATTTATTCAAATGCACATACATTCGATATGGCAACCCTGAGATCCCATTCTGCGAGTCATCCGGCCCTGTTTCTCATCTTCATCGGAATCATCACAAAATCAGCCGTGTTGCCCATTCACAACTGGCTCCCGGATGCCCATACCGCAGCTCCATCGCCGATGAGTGCACTTCTCTCGGGGATCGTTGTTAAAGTTGGTATTCTGGCCTATATGAGAATATTCTGTTGGACCTTCCATGTACGGTGGGATTGGATTTTAATTTTAGGGATCATCTCATCAATCGTAGCAGCATCGGCCGCGTTGCTCCAAACGGACATGAAAAGAATCATTGCCTATTCTACCGTAAGCCAGCTTGGCTTCCTGTTACTGGGTTTTGCTCTCCTGAGTGAATTGGGTCTAATGGCCGGTCTGCTCTATGTCGCTGTTCATGCCATTGCGAAAGCCGGATTGTTTCTTTGTGCCGGAATAGTCGAACAAAAATGTGGTGAAAGAGATATTTCGAAATTGGGAGGCTTGATGAAAGCATTGCCCGTTACAGGTATGGCATTTGCGTTTTGTGCTCTGTCCATCATCGGTATGCCCCCCTTTGGAGGATTCTTCAGTAAACTCATGGTGGTTGGTGCCATTGTTGAATCGGGAAATATCTGGATTGCCGCCCTGGCAGTTTTTTCCGCAATACTGACTCTGCTCTATTTGTTCAGGTTGTTCAGCCGGGTATTTTTGGGTGAATTGAAATGTACCGGCATAAAAGAGGGGTCCCATGTGGTGATTGTTTGTGTGCTTTTTTTGGGGAGCCTATCACTTATCATTGGATTGTTCGTTACAAATGTTTTGGATTTCATTGATGTGGCGGTGATGAGTATTTTCCAATGAGTCCGTAAGGAATAAAGGAGTGTCTCAAATGTCAGACGATCCGAATGTTTTAATAATCGACGATGATGTAGCCATCCTCGATTCCTGTTCACAGGTGTTCGTGAAAGAAGGTTACAAAATAGATACGGCAGGAGACGGTGATACAGGTTTACAGAAGTATAAGGATGTCATGCCCGATGTTGTTTTGGTTGACTTGAAGATGCCAGGGAAAAATGGGATGGAGGTTCTTGAGGAGTTGAAAACCATCGATTCCAATTGTGTTTCCATCGTGATTACCGGTTATGGAACGGTTGAGTCCGCTGTGGAGGCAATGAAGCGGGGTGCCTATGATTTTCTACCGAAGCCGTTTACTCCTGATGAGCTTCGATTGATCGTACGGCGGGGATTGGAACGCAGGCGATTCTTTCGAGAGACAGAATCTCTCCGCCGAGAAAAACAGATCATGCAGAAAAATTTTATCACTTTGGTCTCTCACGAACTCCGTTCTCCTCTGGCAGCGGTCCAGCAGAATCTCATGGTCATCACAGACGGTATGGTCGGTGAACTTTCTGGAAAGGCTCAGGAAATGCTTCTGAGAATGAAGGCCCGTATTAAAGGATTGATCTCCCTGATTGGTGATTGGTTGGATTTGACTCGTGTCGAATCGGGAGAGTTGGTCACCCAAATGGAAATTGTGGAAATCCGGGATGTCCTATGCGAGGTGATCGAACTTTTACAACCCCTGGCCGAAGAGAAGAAGGTAACCCTCTCATTTGCTGAAGGAGCGGAATGCCCTTCTCTACTTGGAAATCGTGCGACACTGCAGATGCTGTTTACGAACCTCATACACAACGGCATTAAATATAATGTGG
>CAZYTI010001064.1:0-2240 GCA_964650065.1 uncultured bacterium | reverse complement strand
TAAGATGATCAATGATTTCAGACGGTGTTTCTGTAGCTGTTTTTTCGATCGACTGCATTAGACGGGATTCCTGGAACATTTCCATCTTATTGTTTACCGCTTCGGTCACACCATCGGTATATACAAAAAATACGTCATGGGATTTCAATGGCAACTCAACCACGGCGTACTTCGCTTTGGCAGTAAGGTTCAACGCGCACCCTTTACATTCAATGCTCTCACAAATATTGCGGTGACGGTTATAATAAACCACCGGATTGTGGCCTGCGTTGGACACCTGCAGACTATTTCTCGACGGATCAAAAACGAGAAAAACCATCGTGATAAAAATATCATTGGGCAGAATTCGAGTCAGGATGGCGTTGATTTCATGCAGCACTCGATCGGCTGATGTGAAATTTTGCGTAATGGAATGTAATATGCCTTTGACCATGGTCATCATCATGGCCGCATGGGGACCATGTCCCGATACATCCGCCGCAACAATACCGATTTTTCCGCTACCAAGATGAAAATAATCAAAATAATCACCACCGACTTCCTCGGCCGGATTAAAATAACTAGCCAGGTCCAGGTGATCCGATGGGAAGTCTTCTTTTGGCAACAGGTCCATTTGTATACGGCGGGCCACGGCCAATTCGTGTTCCATTCGCTTTTTCTCAATGGTCTCTTGCTGGAGCTGAGAATTGAGAATGAGTTGTCCGGATTGGGGTGCGATGATTGACAGGAGCCTGAGATCATCAGAACTGAACGGCTCACCAGTCCGTTTATTGATCAACATGATGATCCCAATTATTTTTGCCTTACACCAAATGGGTACGCACAAAACCGAATGTATCTCCTGCTTTTCTTCCTCTGATGTAATGAACCGTTCATCATTGGCTAAATTCTCAATGATCAGAGGTTGCTTATTTTTCAAGACCCAACCCGTGATGTGATCACCCACACGATAGCTCGGCTGGCGATCGCTTTGATCACTAAATCGGATGAGCGTTTTGAGGGGCGTCATCTGTTGTTCCGTAACAAGAGATATCGAGCCCTGCTCCGCTTTCACAGCTTTGATGGATTTCTTGACAATGAGATCCAGCATTTGGTCGACTTCCAGGGTTGAACTGGCTGCGACGGCAAGCTCATTCAGGACCGTGAGTTCCGCAATGGCGGTTTTCAGCCGCCGGACTTCATTTTCGAGTTGTTGACTGGCACTCATATTTCAAGCTTTTCATGATTCATGATTGTTTAAAACTCTTACCGGTGACCACATGATATGTATCGACCTGGAGGTCGTCACTGGTGACGACATGTCCATTCGATTCTTTTTCTAAGGCCATTTTCCAACGGTACAATCCACTGAACGTATGCTCGACCTTTTTCGTAAGCATCTCGAAGAGACCGATTTTTTCATATGCGTCTGCATCTTGTTTGCTGTCCCAGACCGTGACACAGAGGACTTCATTCTCTTCTTCGGCATTGGTCGTCATGAATGCATAATGACAACCTTCTATATCTTTTAAAGTAAGTAATATTTCATCTGTGTAGATCTGTTTGAATTCCTCCATTTGACCCGGTTGAATGTTTACCGAAGTGATTCGCATGTGCATGGCCCGGGATTCGTCAGGAGGAGGTATCTTTTTATCCATCTTCGCCGCTGTGGAGTATGTTTTGAGCACCACGGGCTCCTCTGTTGCGGGTTGATATTCCAGTGTCAAATCTTTTGACAATTGAATCTTCCACTCCGAGGAATTGATTAGATACGGAATCACTTTGTTCAAGAGTTCCTGATATACTCCACTCTTCTCATAAGCTTCAGCATGCGCTTCCGTTTTCCAAAGGGTCATTGACATCAATTCATTCTCATGGATGTCGCTTTCAATAAGATTGACACTCAGACAACCCTCTGTTTGGTTCAGACGAGGGATAATTTCTTCATCGTAAATCTGCTGAATCTTCGAAAGGGCATCGGGCTGGTACTTCCCTTGTACAATTCGCATGTACATTTGACTTCCCCCTTTTGATCCTATAGTATTGCGATTTAATTCTTCGTTTTTTTTTGCAAACAAAAAGGATTTGATGACACGTTCATTTTCCTATAAGTGCGCCTTCGGCGCGCCATGAATATTCAAAGTCTTAAATTAATTCAGAAATATGGAACACTTGAATTTTATGAAGTGTATTGTTAAATATCATCCCAAATAGATCCGATGTCCTGAACGGCGATTTCATAACTATCGAAGATGGATAAC
>CAZYTI010001063.1:0-2241 GCA_964650065.1 uncultured bacterium | reverse complement strand
CTGGAAAGCAAAAGGGAAAGATTTATTGCCTCAACGCTGGTATCCATTGCGGTGCCCTGTGCCGCTCTGCAGGCGATGATTTTCGGCTTGGTTGGTCAGCAGGGAGGACAGTATGTAGCCATTGTCTATGGTACCCTTTTCGTGGTCTGGGTTATTTTGGGAATTACTCTCAACCATGCGGTGAAGGGGTTTACCCCCGAACTATTGATTGAGATACCACCCTATCGTCTGCCACCATGGAGAATTGTCCTGCAAAAGTTATGGATGAGGATTTATGGGTTTTTGATAGAGGCCATTCCTATAATTCTCGGTGCGATTGTGGTAATAAACGTGCTCTATTCCTTTGGGGTATTTCGATCAATCGCTGACTTTACGGGACCGGTAGTCGTCGGTCTTCTCGGGCTACCCAAGGAAGCGGTCATATCTCTAGTCATCGGCTTTCTGCGCAAGGATGTGGCTCTTGGTATGCTGGCTCCGTTAGGTTTGACCGCCAAACAACTGGTGGTAGCCAGTGTGGTTTTGGCAATGTTCTTTCCGTGTATCGCTACCTTTGTTGTGCTCCTCAGGGAGCTTGGGTTTCGAAAGATGTGTATATCAACCGGGGTAATGATTTCGGCCGCGCTGCTAACCGGGGGGATACTAAAGCTGATCTTGTAGGCAGGATTCTGAATATTCAAAAACTATTCTTAAGCGTGTAGGATAATAACATCATGGCCTTCCCGAAGGGGATGTCGCTTTTTTTAGCAGAAGGCAACAATTTGTTAATGTTACAGTTAATGACCTGTCATCACAAAATAATTATTGCATTTTGATTTGATTTTAACTATTAGAAAGAAAAAAAATAGAGCAGATCCGGTCAGGATATGAATAAACAACCGGTGATTAAAGAATTGAGCTGGGAAGCAAATCTAACCAACCCCGAAGCCAAACTTGTAACAAATGGCAAATACATATAGAAAAGCCGAGATCAAGCGTATATGCGTGATTGACGGGCAGGGTGGTGGTATCGGCAGCATTATCATCAAAAAGCTCAAAGAATTATTTGAAGAAAACGTTGAAATTGTTGCCCTTGGCACCAATGCGATTGCAACGGCTCAGATGCTGAAGGCAAAAGCCAATTGCGGCGCTTCAGGAGAAAATGCTGTCGCCCAGACCGTGAGACGGGTCGATGTCATCATCGGTCCTATCGGGGTTATTATTGCCAATGCCATGATGGGGGAGGTAACACCGAAGATAGCAGAGGCCGTGGCAAATAGTCCGGCGCCCAAACTTCTCATACCGCTTTCCCGGGAAAATGTGGAGATCGTCGGGATGCCTTCGATTCCGCTTCCCCACCTTATTGAGGCGCTTATACAGGAACATTTGAAAAAGTTTTTGGACATATAGCAGATGAGGAAAAAATAGCATGTGTGAAGCCAACGCTTACCTGATTGAAGGGGATGAGGAAAAACTGGTCATGGAAGCTGTGGATACGGTCCAACCCGAAGGTGACGGGGTCGGGCTGGTCAACATATTTGGTGATCAGAAATTTATAAAGGCCCGCATTCATTCCCTTTCTCTTGTTGACCATAAAATCTTTCTGACAAAAAAGTGACGGGCTGAACGTAATTCATTTCGCTTACAATTAGAAGAATGGAGTAATGGAATTCCAGCATTCCATCACTCCATATCGATCTTGTGCATATGATGGGTAAAAATGGACCGGAATAAACCATCCGGTTCCAGCATAGGGTTAAAATTCCACAGCCAGCTGCATGGTAAAGATGTCAATCTCATCGTGGGTCCAATTATTGTTGGCAGGATCCTGATTATTCTCATCATACTTTCCGTGGAGATATTCTGCTGAAAGGGTGACAGACGGAAACAACCCCCAACTCATCGCACCACCATACTGAATCTCCGGAAAAAGACCGAACATCTCATCGGTTCCTTCATATTTGACAGCCAACTGGACGGATTCTATTGGCCTGAAAGCAATCTCCAGGTTCCAAGCCGCCGGTTTTGTCCTTTTGGCTACACCGTTTCTATCCACCGCATATGCAATCTCTTCAGCCTGAAATTCATCTAAAGCTGTGATGTACTCGGCCCCAAAACTGAATTGCCCGTATTCAGCCACAAGGTAGGCAGCAAAGCCGCCAACATAATCTCTCAGGTCATTTTTAACGCCGTCAGCCGCATCGCCTGTAATAGGATTTACCACATCATTTACCTGATCCTGAAGGGTGTCGCTGTCCGCTATAT
>CAZYTI010001062.1:0-2244 GCA_964650065.1 uncultured bacterium | reverse complement strand
CGCTGCGGACACGCATGAGATTCTTGAAGTTACAAAAAGGGACATCGATGTGACATTCGTCCCCATTGATTTAAATGAATCATTTCCTGATGGCATGTATGATATTATTATTTGTACACAGGTTATTGAGCATATACCCAGGGATTTTGAACTTCTTGAAAATATTTACCAACATCTGCTGCCTAACGGTCTCGCTTTTGTCGATACCACGACCGTGATGACCGAACCGAAAAATTTTTATAAGCAGGCCCATATCAGGGCCTATCCGGGATATAGCTTGGATGCGCTGATGCGTACGGCCGGATTTGAAATTGCGTATTCGGCCCGGATCATGCTCAAACAGACAGGGGATGAGAATGCCCTGGTTATCGGCCGAGCGCCAGGATAATGACAGGTGTCTTAGAATGGAATCATGGGAAGAACATTTCAACTCGGGAAGAATTATTATACAGACACCCAAAACGTGTTTTAAGTCGTGTGCGAAACAAAATTGAAGCTTCGATCCCATGAATAAAATGTGAGAACAGCATAAAAATGGTAATAGGTCTATGAACAGTAAGGATAAAAATCACACCCTCTCACTCTGCATGATCGTCAAGGATGAAGAGGCATTCCTCGGCCAGTGTCTGGAAAGCGTCAAAGACAGTGTCGATGAGATGATCATCGTGGATACGGGATCCATCGACCGAACTGTCGATATCGCCGAGGCGTTTGGGGCAAAGGTGTATCATCATCCCTGGCAGGGAAGCTTCAGTGAGGCCCGGAATTTCGGGCTTCAGTTTGCCACGGGTGACTGGATCCTGCAGCTGGACGCCGATGAGGCCTTAGAGCAAGAGGATATTCCCATCCTTAAAAAGGTGATCCAATCGGATTTATATGATGCAATCTTTGTGGCCCTTTTGAGCGATACTGAAGACGGGTGGGGCAAGCACTATTTCCAGCGTATCTTCCGGCGTGGTAAGGCCCGGTATGAGGGAATCGTCCACAATCAACTGAAATATGAAGGGGCGACCCTCAATACCGAGATCAGGATTTATCACTGGGGGTATAACCTTTCCAAGGAGAAGATGGATGCCAAATTGAAACGCACGGAGATGCTTCTGCTGAAGCAACTCTCTGAAGATGAGGCAAATCCTTTTGCTCATCATAACTATCTACGCATTCTACGGGCACAGGAAAGGTATGAGGATGCGGTTCGGCAGGGCCGCAAGGCCATGGTCCTCTGTGAAGGCCGAATGAGCAAGCACCATTACCAGATGATTGCCTATGACACGGCCCATTGTCTCATGGTTGTCGGCAGCCTGAGGGAATCAGAGGAATTGTGTCATGAAATACTGAAAAACTATCCGATAAATCTGGATATTCTGTTCTCCCTGGGTTCGGTTTTGATGAATCGAAAGCAGTATTCGGAATCCATCACGGTTTTTAAGCGATTTCTGGAAATAGTGAAAAAGGAGAAAGAGAGTCCGGAACCCAATCAAATGATTGTGGACACCTACAGTTTTGATCACAGGGCTCTGGGATTTATTTCGAAAAATTACCTCGAGATGGGAGATTTTAATCAGTCCAGGTCTGCTGCAGAGCATGCCCTGGAAATCAGGCCGGAACAATCATCGTACCTGTTGCTTTTGGCCGAGGTTTTGGTTCGTGGTGATCGTCGTGATGAGGCTCGATCGATCTTGGAGAATGCTCCGGCGACCCGCAGAATGACGCCTAAATTCTATATCCATTGGGCCGCTCTGTGTAGACAGTATCCCGAGATGGGTGATCCGGAAGAGATCATCCGCCAGGGGCTGAAATATTTTCCGGAGTCTGATGAACTGCACAATAGCATGGCCTATTCGGTTTATGAACGGGATCAAGATAGCGCGGAGAAAGCATGGCTGAAGACGCTGGAAATTCGTCCTGATCATATGGGTGCTCACCTGGGACTGTCCAGGTTGTATGCCACACTTGGCAGAATTCAGAATCTGGAAAACAGGGCAGACCTCATCGTGGAAAGATCCAACAATCGGGAGATTCTCAAAAAGGTCGGTGGATTCTGTCTTCAAGCCCATTGTTATGATAAGGCTATTGAGTCGTTCAGTAAATATCTAATCCTCGATCCGGTCAATGTTGAGGTCCTTTCGGATATAGCGACCTGCTATGCCAAGCTGGGACAGTTCGATGCGGCCTTGATTGGTTACAAAGAAGCGCTCCGGCTCGATCCTAAAAACAGTTCCATCATGCAAAACATCAGAGGTC
>CAZYTI010001061.1:0-2246 GCA_964650065.1 uncultured bacterium | reverse complement strand
CATCTGATCCGGAATTATTCTGTCGATTTATAACGTTCACAGTTTTATTTTCTTGACCTGACTGGTATTCAAGGGACACATGGTTTAGCGGACATTGGCGCACGAATGTCCGTGATACCCTATGGGGAGACCCATGCCGAATGTTCGGCGATGGGCAAATGTATAATTTATTACAAAAGGAGATCAGAATGAATATTTATGTAGGAAATTTGTCGTACGAGGTCACCGAAGAGGACTTACGGCTGGCTTTCGAGCCATTCGGACAGGTTGAATCTGCCAATATTATAAAAGACAAGTATAGTGGTCAATCAAAAGGTTTTGGGTTTGTGGAGATGCCCTCTAAAGCTGAAGCGCAGTCTGCAATCGAAAGGCTAAATGGCGAAGAGTTAAAAGGAAGAACTCTTAACGTGAATGAGGCTCGTCCTCGCACCGACCGCGGTGGTAGAGGAGGACGCGGAGGACGAGAGGGTGGCAGAGGTGGACGCGGAGGCGGCAGAGGTGGACGCGGAGGGGATCGCCGTTTCTAGTTATCGGCAGAGAACAGATATAATATGATCATATAAAACTTAGCCTGCCAAGTCGGCTTAGGGATGAGCATTAAATAACTTCCTGAAAATATGGTGATATTGATTTAGGAAATTCAATCGTAAATCTGGAATATGAATTATTCCGACGTCAAAACATTCATGAAGTTTATTTAATATAAAATGGGAGTATTGAAGTTATTCACTATGATCGGAATCTTTCAGTTTTTTCAATGTATACAGGAACGCCTGAGTAGCGTTTGAGAGTTTCCTGTCGTTGAAGTGCACCAGGTAATAATCAGCCTGAAGATCGAACCCTTGAATATCAAGGGATTTGATAAGATTAGCTTGTAGTTCTCGTCTGACTGCAATCTCCTGGACAATCGAGATTCCCAATCCTTCTTCAATCGCTTTTTTGACAGCCTCAATGTGTCCGACATCAATTGAGTTAAGGGTTGTCAGGCGCTGGTCAAGTAACCATTGTTCGATCTGTTTTCTGGTTCGGGTGCCTGCTTCCCGATTGATAAACAACATTCCCTGTAAATCATGTATTGATACGGTCTTTTGCTGAGCCAGGGGATGATGTGGCGCGGCGATACAGAGGAGTTTCTCAGAATGCAGAAATGTTGCCATAAGATGGGAAGGAAACTCCTTAATTTTCCGCATAATCCCCACCTCAACCTTCGATTCTAACACCATCTCCAGTACCCATTGGGAATTCCCAATGCGATTATCAATAACGATTCCAGGATATTGTGAACGAAATTGCCGAAATATAGAAGGCAAAAGATAGATTCCGATCACTGCTGTCGTAGCAATAACGACTTTTCCACCTTTATGGAGGGTCTTCATCTCCTCAAACTCGGTTTTCATTTCGTCGAGTAAGGCGAATATCCGTTCGGCATACGTCAGGAGTGTTTCACCTTCATACGTGAGCGTCGTCTTTTTCGACACCCGGTCACGTTTGAAGAGTGTCACTCCCAAATACGATTCCAATGATTTGATTTGAGCGGTGACTGCCGGTTGTGTCAGATATAATGCTCTGGCAGCCCCTGTAAAGCTTTCTGCTTTGGCGATAGTGTAAAATGTTTTGAGATGCCGGATGTTCATAAAATATTTTTATAGGAGGAGCATAAAAATATACGATTTGACAAAATAGGGTTGTATGGATTATTGATTATATTGTTTTGTATTTGTCAATAGTTTAATGATGTCATAAACACCTGACCAAAATTTAAGGGGGAGATACCTATGGCAGAGATTATCCAGCGATGGGAATGGAGAACATTTACCCATCAGACTGATGTCGAGGAAAAAATCTCAAAGTATCCGCTAACCCGGCAAGTGGAAAGTTCAGATGTGTACATCCTTTCTGAATTGAGCATGGAAAACACGAAAGTCCGGAACGAGCTCATGGATATCAAATCACTGCAAGTCGTCACAAAAGACGGGCTCGAACAGTGGAAACCGGTCAAAAAAGAGAAATTTCCTTTACCGCTGTCAGAGGTGCAGGAAATGTTCAGAACCTTCAGAGTGCCGATGCCTGAGTTTTCGAAAGAGACCTGCACGTTTGACGAATTTGTCGAATTAGTCAAGACAGATGAACGGATCATTTGTGTTACGGTGGATAAATCGAGAAGGTTGTATGACGTGGATGGCTGTATCGTTGAGGTTGCAGATCTCAAGATTGAGGGGAAATCCATTATGACTGTGGCCGTTGAG
>CAZYTI010001060.1:0-2247 GCA_964650065.1 uncultured bacterium | reverse complement strand
CTCGTTGTTACGATTCAGGCACGACAATCGAAAACGACCATCCGACAGTTTCGCAAAAATAATCTGTGGCATCTGTTGGCCGCCCTCACAGTCGCATTGATTATATCTGCCTTATTTTATTCATCGTTTTTCAAAAACTGGCAGGGCATTCTCGATTCCTTCCGAACCTATGAAACCTATCTTCACAGGGCCGGTCACAAGGGATGGCATTATTATTTCAAACTACTCATAGGAACGAAACAACCGGGGACGCCGTACTGGAGCGAATTGTTTATCCTCATCATGTCAGGTTTTGGGTTTTTCGCCATCCTCATGAGAAAGGGGAATAAAAATACCGACTGGAATCTACTCCGCTTCATTGCCCTTTATACCCTCATCATGACTGCTGTGTATACCCTCATCCCCTATAAAACCCCCTGGAGTATGCTGGGCTTCTACCATGGCTTCATCCTGCTGGCAGCCGTGGGAGGCACATTTCTTTTGTCGTGTAAATCGAAATATTGGTTACATCTCGTATGCATACTCTTTATCCTGACAAAAACGGTACAACTCACAATACAATCCTATCTCTCCAATTTTAAGTATGAAGCTGACCCATCCAATCCTTACGTCTATGCCCATCCGGTCAAAGATGTGTTTCAAATCGCCAGCCGTATTGATCAGATTTCGCGGGTTCATCCCGACGGAAAAAACATTTTCATCGAAGTCATTTATCCGGGTGCCGATTACTGGCCCCTTCCCTGGTATCTGCGATCCTACCCCCATGTTGGCTGGTGGCAAGATGTCGATGTGAATGTTCCACCGGCACCCATCATATTGGCCGCACCGGGTGTGGAATCGGACTTGCTGAGAAAGCTCTACGATCTGCCGCCTCCCGGACAGAAAAATCTTTACCTGCCCCTCTTTGAATCCTATACTGAATTGAGGCCACAGATCGAACTCCGGGGCTATGTGGTAAAAGATCTCTGGGATCAATATCTACAAAAACAAGAATGAATCTGAGAAACCCACACGAAGTCCCGCACGTGCACTTTCAGGGATCATCCTTTCAGGAAGCCCTCCGCTTTACTCATGAAGCCATGGCCACGGTCTTTGAGATCTATATCATCCATGATGATACCGATTATGCCCACCAAGCCGCTTCGGAAGCCTTTCGTGAGCTGGATCGTCTGGAACAGGAACTCAGCCGGTTTATCGAAAACAGCGATGTCTCCCGTATCAACCGGCTGTCCAGAAACCAATCCACTACTATCGGTCTTGATGCCTTTGAATGCATTAGAAAGGCACTTCATCTCTATGAGATGACCCATGGTGCATTTGATATCAACTTTCGAATGACACTCCATACTCCGAATCATGGCTTGGATACAGATGAAAAACCGATTGCTCCCACATTTTATCTGGATGAAAATCAACACACGATTCACCTATCAACCGATTCCATTGCTGTTGATCTGGGAGGCATCGGCAAGGGCTGGGCCATCGATCGGATGGCCGACTTGCTGCGCGAATGGCAACTCCGATCGGCACTGATTCATGGTGGGATGAGCTCGGTCCTGGCGATAGACAATCCGCCAGGCGAAAAAGGATGGCCCCTCATATTGACCCACCCCCAAAGAAGAGATTATTGTTTATGGAAATTCCTCTTAAATAACCGTTCGGTGAGCGGATCGGGTATCCGCAAAGGACAGCATATCATCGATCCCAGGACCGGACAACCCGTAAACGACAGACTCGCCGCCTGGGCCCTAGCACCCGATAGTGCCACCAGCGATGTCCTCTCCACGGCCTTTATGATCATGACAACGGAAGAAATCGTATCCTTCTGTTCTACCCATGATGAAATTCAGGCCCTTATTGTTACAAAAGAAAATAATGAGAAGAAATTCAATGGAGGGGTCTTAAAATTTGGTTTTTAAGTATGCAACGCAGTTTAACCAGAAAGGCGCAAAGTACACAGCGGACAATAATTATCGATCCCTTTGTGTTCTTTGCGCCTTCTTTGCGATCTTAGCGGATTCTTTTTAGTTAGATGGATATCACTTTTTATCTTTAATTCGCTCAATGAGTCTTTGCGCGTTCGCCTTTTGATCCTCATTGGTTGATGACTGGACAATCCGATGGAGAAAAGGCAGCACCTCTTGGGGATTATCTTCCCAGAGTCTCCCTGTAATCCGGATCACAGCCACTTCGGCTTCCAGACAGAGATCCGGTACATCCATCCATCTACCGCCCAAAACCAGGGCC
>CAZYTI010001059.1:0-2248 GCA_964650065.1 uncultured bacterium | reverse complement strand
CCTATCCCCCAATCCCTAATCCCAACACCCTTCCGGTCTCCTGTCTCCTGTCTCCCTTTCTCCACTTACCACTCACCAGTAGCCAGTCACCAGAAGCCAGCAACCAGTTTATCTGATTAAAACGATTTTTCGTGTGTCCACAAAATCACCCGCCTGAAACCGGATCATATAAACACCGCTCATAGCAGGATGCCCATCATCATGCAATCCATTCCAAAACACACGATACGCTCCGGCGGGTTGTTGAATTTCAATGAGCGTCCGGATTCCCTGTCCCATCACATTATAAATATCCAGATGGACTTCTCTCGATTCTTCTATCGTGTACTGGATAGCCGTCGTCTGATTGAATGGATTGGGATAATTCTGGTGGAGTTCAAAGGGACGATAAATGGAAGTCCTGCGTTCAACATGGGTCTCAATATCAGGGATTTCCAATTTGACATCGGTATAGATGTGAAATACCCCTGGCGCCAGGGTAAAGGGACTCTGGGTATCGGTCACCGTTAACGAATCACCCGAAAAATAGTCGTACCATCGTCCTTCATTTTGGAAGTTGGGATTCAGGGATTTTGAAACCACATCGAAATTACCGATAATGGTCACATTCATAGACTCATGATCGAGTTGGATACGTTTGGTAGATCCTGCAGCACTCATGGCAAAATCACTGGTTCTGAATGCATCATAATTTTTCTTTAAATGGATGAGCGCCTGGATCGTTTGATACAAGTGCTTCCTGGGGTCCTCTTCGTAATAATCCCATCGAATGGGTTTTTTACCGAGTCGGCCGTTGAAATCAATGGAATAGTCATAGCCCAGCTCCCCGAACTGCCAGATCATTTTGGGTCCTGGTATAGTCAAAAAGAACGCTGAAACGAGTTTGATACGGTCCAGAGCCGTATTCAAATCCTGAATATCATAATTCCCGCTGGAATTCCCCCATCGCTGATTCTTATACATCAACCGTTCTTCGTCGTGGCTCTCCATATAGGTGACCAGGTGAGGAACGCCCCAACCCCTGGCTTTATAGGAACCCCACGTCAGATTGGAACGATAACCCATGGCAGCTTCCTGATAATCGTACCGCATGTTACCCCAGAGCAACATCCCATATTCGGCCAATATCTTCATTTCATTGTTATCATCCACAAGATGTTCCAGGATGACATAGGCCGTTGAATCGACCGACCGGATGTGATCATAAATCCTTTTCAGGATGGTGATGCGCGATTGATCAAACGCTCCGCTGCTTCCATTTCGATTGGTAAATCCACGGGTAAAATCAAATCGGAAGCCATCGACCTGAAACTCCGTCAGCCAATAGGACAGACAACGATCGATAAAATCCTTCGCCGGCTGAGCCTGATGGTTGAAATCATAGCCCCAAGAGAAATCGGTATGGGGTGCCTGTTCATGAAACCAGGGACTTTGGCTCATGTCATCCGGATAGAGCCTGACCAGGGCACATTGACCATATGCATGATTGAATACAACGTCTAGAATGACGGCGATTCCACGGCGATGTGCTTCTTCTATCAGCTTCTTTAAATCGTTCTTAGGTCCATAATATTTATCAGGCGCAAAGTAAAAAGAAGGATTGTATCCCCAGCTGCTGTTACCTTCAAATTCATTGATGGGCAGGAGTTCGATGGCATTCACACCCAACCACTCCAGATACCTCAACGTATCGGTTAATGTCTTATAGTCATGCGTCAATATAAAATCACGCAGGAGCAGCTCATAGATCACCAGGTCCCTCACCTGGGGCCGCTCAAAATCGATTTCTTCCCAGGGATACGGATCCTGTGCCGTTTGCAGAACCGAAGCGATCCCGGTATTTTCTTTATCAGGGTAAGGGATCAAGCCGGGATATGTGGCCTCACCGATCCATTTGTCATTCCAGGGATCGATAATTTTGTCCGCATAAGGATCGGCGATGAAAATATAACCATCCACGAGATACTGAAATATCATCTCTCTATGAGGTTCCAGATCCGTGATGGCCAGCCAGTATCTGTCGTTGTCAGGCGTTCTTTTCATGTAATAATCGGGATCGATCTGCCAATCGTTAAAGTCACCCATGACATAAACAAATTGTTTGTCCGGTGCAAAAAGAGAGAGTGTCACAGTACGGTCATCGATATAATTGATGCCGTCCACAATACCCAATGGAAGCCATTCTGATTCCACCGGCCTGATCACTACGACATAAAAAGAATCTGCAGCAAATTGCGTGGAAGTATTC
>CAZYTI010001058.1:0-2260 GCA_964650065.1 uncultured bacterium | reverse complement strand
TGGAATCCCCCCAAACCCATCACGGCCAATAACTGTCCTTGGTTTAAGAATTGCACCGTCGATTGAATGGGGTCACCGGTATTGATCTTCTGACCCGACGCATTCGTCAGCCAGATCTTTGGGCCACACACGGGACAGGCGTTGGGCTGTGCATGAAATCGACGATCTGAAGGATCGTCATACTCCCTCTGACAATCGGGACACATCTTAAATGGAGACATCGTCGTCCTGGGTCTATCATATGGGATATCCTGGATAATGGTATACCTTGGCCCGCAATTGGTACAATTGATAAATGGGTAGAGGTAACGTCGGTCCCCCAAATCGAACAACTCGGATAAACAATCCGGACATATCGAAGAATCCGGAGAGATGAGGGTCGTCCGGTCATCTTCTTCCCTGCTGGACCGTATTAAGAATTCGTCACTCCCCTGAATGAGGATATCATCCTCTTCGACTTTCGTGATTTTTGCCAAAGGGGGCGGGTGACTTTGGAGTTCCCGGGTGAAACATTGGAGGGCTTCCTGGGACCCCTCGACCTCGATCTCAACACCTTTTGAGGTATTGGAGACAAATCCCTTGAGATTCTCCCTCTGTGCCAATCGGTAAACAAAGGGACGAAATCCAACACCCTGTACGATTCCCTGAACGAATATTTTTTTTCTTTTTTTTATCAATGTAAACTATAAGGGGAGACACAACCGGCCTCCCCTCTCATATTTTTCTAATAACGTGTCGATTAAAACAGTTACGCACCGACGAATGTCTTCACAAAATCAGTACCGACAGACTTGGGTCGTTCGATGGCTTCACCCAAACCACGGCTGATGATCAACTGGGAAAGCATACCCAGCACTCTTGACAGACCAAAAAGCACAGTGTAATAATCAAATTCAGTGACATTGAAGTGGTAAAGCAATGCGCCTGAGCCCGCATCGACATTGGGCCATGGACTCTTGGCTTTTCCGTGTTCCTTCAGAACATCGGGTATGGTGTTAAAGAGTAAATCAACGATTTGAACCACTTCATCATTCGGAAAATGGTCGACTGCAAACTGACGAAAAGCCGTAAATCGAGGATCGGTGACTCTCAGTACAGCGTGACCATACCCGGGGATGACCTTACCGGAATTCAGGGTTTCCCATGCAAAATCAGACAATTCCTGTTTTGTGGGCACACCGTTGTACTTTTCACGCAGAGACAAAACGAAACGCAAACATTCCTGATTTGCCAGACCATGGAGTGGGCCGGCCAAACCGTTTAATCCTGCAGACACAGAGTAAAAAGGATCGGAAAGGGCGGAACCGACACAATGACAGGTATGGGCGCTCACGTTCCCACCCTCATGATCTGAGTGCAGGGTCAAGTACAAGCGGATCATATCGGCAAACTCACCCGTGGGATCCGGAATGCCTAACAGGTGGGCAAAATTACCACCCCAGTCCAGGTCGTCTTTGGGTTCGATACGAGGTCCTTTGTTGAATCGTTTCCTGTAAACATAGGCTGCCACGGAAGGTAATTTGGCAATTAAGCTCAGAGCGTCTTCCAAAACGGGTTTCCAGTATTCTGATTTGTGAATGCCGGCACGGTACTGTTTGGCGAATTCGGATTCTTTCTGCATAGCCAGTACACCTGTGCTGAACATGGTCATGGGATGGGAATCACCCATGGCATCCAGGACATCCCAAACATATTGGGGAACTTCTTTCCGATCGATCAAATCTTTTTGCAGTGCACTGAGGGCATCCTGGTCGGGAAGTTCGTCGGTCAACAACAGAAAAAAGATCTCCTCGGGAATTTTATCAACGAGATCGAGGATGGAAGTACCGCGAATGATCAATCCTTTGTCAGGCTCGACCAGAGACGTATCGCAGATGAGTCCTTTCACGCCCCGCATACCGCCAAAAGCCTGGGCGACTTTCACTTCGGACATCACTTTGTCGCCATGTTCTTTTACCAATTGTCGTATTTCTTGTTGCTTCTTGGGTAATTGTTCTGCCAATGTTTCTTGTAGCGTCGCCATGTAACTATCTCCTTTCGCTTTTTAATATAACAAAATACATAATATTGTATTTAATAATATAACAGGGGGTATTCAATTGAGTGAAAGGAATCTGTTTATAGACATCCACGTGAGGCAAATCCGCGCAATTCAAATGAGGAAAACACTTGTTTTAAAATAGAATAAAATATAAGACTTTTACTTGAGATTGTCAATTAAAACCGTTGAGAATTTAGATTATTTTTCGTTGTTTGAGCA
>CAZYTI010001057.1:0-2262 GCA_964650065.1 uncultured bacterium | reverse complement strand
GACCGCGACGCCAGCCGGGCTTAGAACAAATTTTCACCATTAGCCATTCTGCTCTCACGTTCTTCGCTAATTACAGATAGAACAGCAGCCGCGCCCAATTGTCTTGGAAAATAACTTCTGGAATTTTGCCATCTACGGTTTGCTTGTTCTCTAAGATTATGGTTTTCCGGAAGTTTTCCATCCAGCATAATAACCACTTTACCAGAACAATCCATATTTTCATAATCATTCCACCCCTGTTCCGAAGCACTTAGACCATATCCTACAAAAACAATCTCACCGGAAAATGTGCCGGAACTTCTGAAACCTCCGCCAAAACCTTGCTGATAATAATAGTTCTGCTCGCCTACATCAGAAATAACTCGTAATCTCGTTTTTGCTCCTGAGACTCTCGTTACAGTTACAGGAATATTTTGGTAATACGAACCATCCGGCAATGTCGGTTTGAGACCATAGCTTTTGACTAAATTTGCAAGATACAGTGTGCAGATTTCCAATTCCCGAGACGGTGTTTCTCGTCCTTGAAATTCATCCGCTGCTATTAATTCCAAATGTGTACGCAGCTCATTTTCAGTCATTGATTTTAACGC
Source organism: uncultured bacterium (assembly GCA_964650065.1). Classification (GTDB taxonomy): domain Bacteria; phylum Zhuqueibacterota; class QNDG01; order QNDG01; family DSAB01; genus CAZYTI01. The sequence continues at coordinate 1,672 of CAZYTI010001057.1, read as the reverse complement.
TTTAGACTGCGAAAAAGCAGAAGAAACGCCACTGAATAAAATAAATGCAGTTGCAATGATTGTGGTCAATTTTCGAACTTCCATGAGTTAACTCCTCTAATAATTTTTGCAACATATTTTAACGACGGATCTGGACAGCGAACAAACTCTGTGCTTACTGCATCAGGATCCATTTTCTTTTCGAAAGGCGTTCCTTTGTATGTCCAGGGCAATTTCACGCCATTCTCCATAAATGATTTCCTGCCCTGACACGGCGGCTCAGCCGTCCAAAGCTGAACCGACCGAAGCAAATGAAACGTGTTCGCCGCGTCCGCATGCGGTCTGGGACCGCGATGTATGTTTATTCATATTCAACGTTTTGACTTTAATCCCTTGGCCGTTCGGTCTTCCAACGGTGGAGCCGGTGTCATTTTAGGCGGATTGGCTTTCATCAGTTTCAATACTTCTTCGACCACCTTTTCAATCTGGGGATCGCGGCCCTGCACCAGAATGTTGGGATCGTCCCATACTTCGTAGTCAGGAGACACCCCTTCACCTTCCCAAAACCAGTGTCCGTCATTGTCATAGAGTCGTGCTCCTGGTACAGTGATTCCTCCGCCATCGATTAACATGTGGCCCGTGGCCGGTCCGACCAGGATGCCTAAGGTACGTTCGCCCACGATGGGGCCCGCCTTCAGTTCCTGAAAAGCCCAGGGCAGACCGTCTCCGCCGGAACCGGCCCAGCCGTTGATCAGCATCCCCAGCGGTCCGGTATTGGTCTTGGCGGGATGGGTATGATCCTTACCGTGACGCCAATGGAGATTGTACACCACCGGACGCTGAAGCAGTTCCAGAAAACGGTCGGCCAGCTGCCCGCCGGCGTTAAACCGTTCATCGATGATGAATCCTTTTTTCTCCAGTTGTCCGTAAAACATGCGTACCAGTTCCAATTGTCCCCGACCGCCGGTATTGGACATATACACATACCCCAACTGGCCATCGGAAAGTTCGTCTACCATTTTCCGGTTATTTTCGATCCATTCCAGGTATCTCAGATTGATCTCCTCCCCCTGTGTCAAACATTTGATGACGTGGTGTTTACACTCTACCTCCTTACCCGACCGGCTGACACCCAGTGAAACCGTTTTCCCTGATAGTCCTTCAAAGGCTGCGTAGGGATCTTTGTCGGGATCCAGTGTCACACCATTCACGGATAAGATGTAGTCACCCGTTTTTACATCCACACCCGGTTGATCGAAGGGTGACCGGACTTCCGTATCCCAGTTGGCCGGCCTGACAATGTGTTTGATACGGTACAGATTGTTATTCAATTCCCAATCGATACCCAGGTAACCGGTCATTCGTCGGGGGACACTCTCTGTATCTCCTCCACGCGTATAGGTATGACCTGCACTGAGTTCTGCAGCCAGATTAGACTGGATATTGCTGACATCCCAGCGGGTACGGGCATCTTCGATCAGAACGCCATAACGTTTCCGCAGTGCATCCCAGTCTACCTGATGCATGTTGGGATCATAGAAAAAATCACGGTGTCTGCGCCAGGTGTCTGCGAAAATTTGACGCCACTCTTCCCGTGGCACCCAATCCATCACCAGACCATCGGTGGGGATGGGTTTTTCGATCTTTTGATCGGGTGCCGGTTTGATGATCCCATATTTGCCTTTGCTGCTGA
>CAZYTI010001056.1:0-2264 GCA_964650065.1 uncultured bacterium | reverse complement strand
CCTAATGCATTGGGCGCAAAGCTACCTACAGGTGTTGTCTTGTATCGACTCACACCGAGTAGGGAATATCCTTTTTTACTTTTCATTGAACTTAAGAAATTTATTTTACTCGGATCGGCCACGTTTTCCCCATTCCCAAATCTTATGCCTTTTCCGCCTTCTCTGGCTGCATATTCCCATTCTGCTTCTGAAGGAAGGCGTATGCGATCACCGATTTTTTCTGTCATCCACTCACAGAAGGCATTGGCATCCTCCCAGCTCACATTAATGACAGGACGGTTACCACGCCCCCAACCGTTATCATCCGGTTTACTTTTTCCCGTTGCATCACAATAGGCATCGTACTGGGCAAAGGTAATCTCATATCTGCTTATATGAAAATCAGAGAGTTTAACTTCATGAACAGGTTTTTCAAAAAACTTGCCATCTTCAAATTTGTCTCCCATATGGTAAGAGCTCCCGTCGACGAATATCCACTCGACCTCTACCAGACGGAATTTTTTGCCAAATCCAACCAATGCACAACAACAGAGAGACAGAGCAATGCATTTTGTAAGTCGTTTTATTCCCATCATTTCCTCCTCATGGATATCTTCATTGCATTTTAAATCCTTCTCAGCCTATGATAATATTAAATTTTGCAAACATCATACCACTAATATTATTTATTAATAAGAAAAGCTACATAAAATACCTTAACAGCAAGTTAATTATATGGTTATGGTGGATGTCTCTCTGACCAAGTAAAATATCACATCGTTGAAAGATCGTTTTAATATGAATACTGATGAAACCTTTCTCCTATTTGTATTCACAAATAAAAGAATGTGCAACCTATTTGTTTTATTTCCGTAGACAAATGCATGTGAGCATATCAGATGATCGGCGAATCAGTAGGAAGGATATCAGTGGATGGTTTAGAAGTAGATCAGGATATCAGGGTATCAGTGGGAAGAATATCAGAATATCAGCAGATCAGGCGGAAGGTTGGCACCTGATATCCTGTTATCCGGGTGGCCTGGCCACTGATTTTCTGATAATCTGATGTGCTATTAAACGGTGTCTTTTATGAACAATGAAATAATAAACGAGGAAAAACAATGAAACTCTTATCAAGATCCGAGGAAATTGTATTACTGGCCATATGGCATTTACAGGACAATGCCTATGGTGTGACCATTCGAGATCAAGTGAAAAAAACAACGGGTCGGGAGTGGTCGATCGGAGCTATTTATGCACCCCTGCATCGGTTGGAGAAGAAAGGATTGGCGCGAACCATGGAGGGTGAGCCAGTGGCAGAGCGGGGGGGCAGGCGAAAAATATATTATATGGTGACCGAGGATGGAAAGCGGGCCATGGTCGAGACAAAAAAGATGCATGAATCGATCTGGACCGGAGCACCGGAGTTGGGGTTGGACAAGGCTTTGTAAAGAAGGTAATCGGTGGAAAAATAGGTGAACGGTAAACAGTGAACGGTGAACAGGTGAACGGTGAACAGTCAACGGTAAACGGTCAAAAGATAGTGATCGGTGAAAAAGACAGATCGGTAAGCGCAATGATTGAGATTTATGGTGAAAGATATGAAGGTTAACAAACCTCCAAAAATCGGTTATTGGATTCTCCGGCGAATGATTGTGAGTGAAATGCGCGATCGGGTTTTGGGGGATTTTGAGGAGATTTATCTAAATAAGGTCTGTAAAAAAGGTGGTCTGAGTGGGAGACTGTGGTATTGGTTACAGGTAATGAAGTCTTCTCCGTCATTTATCATTGATAGATTTTATTGGAGGATAGCTATGGTCAGAAATTATATTTTAGTCGCTTTGCGCAATATGAAAAGGCATCGTGGATATTCTTTTATTAACATCTTTGGGCTGGCCATGGGTATGGCCTGTTGTATACTTATTTTTATGTGGGTGCTGGATGAATTGAGTTTTGACCGGTTCCATGAGAATGGGGATCTTCTCTATCGAGTGAATAAAATTTGGCGCAAGGGGGAGACGGCCCACTATGCCACGACACCGGCTCCCCTGGCAGAGGCACTTAAAGAAAAATTTCCTGAAATTCTCAATGCAACGAAAATACGAAATATTCCATCGGTATTGATGACTTATGATGAACATGTTTTCCAGGAACCGAATGGTATTTTTGCCGACCCCACTTTTTTCCAAATATTTTCCTTCCCTTTTATAATAGGAGAACCCAAATCGGCCCTGTCGGATCCATTCTCAATCGTACTCACAGAACGGTTGAGCAAAAAATATTTC
>CAZYTI010001055.1:0-2265 GCA_964650065.1 uncultured bacterium | reverse complement strand
ATCTTTCGGTCATCCAATCGTGTTACGATGGAACGGTTGTCATGACGCACATTGGCGCTAATCGTACCTGCACCGATGTTCACTTGATCACCTACGATACTATCCCCCAGATAACTGAGATGTGCCACACTCACATGATCACCGATAATCGAATTTTTAATCTCAACGGCATGACCGATTTTACAATTGTGACCAATGACCGTGGATGTTCGTATATAACAGTTGGGGCCGATTACGCAATCTTCCCCAATCACCACTGGGCCTTCTAAATAGGCACCATTTTTAACCGTTGATCCCTTGCCAATAATAACCTCGCCGATAAGCGTGGCATTTGGCTCTACGATTCCTTCTATTTTTGTTTGAACACTCGACAGCATCGCTTCATTGGCATCAAGAAAGCTCCATGCATAGGGCAGTGGAATAAATTTTTGGGATTGTACCTGCACCACATCATGCTCCATATCCGGAATGGATTCCGTCCCGCCATTCCAAGAACCAACCAGGATACTTTTGTCATATTTAATACATCGTTGAATATCTTCCCGATGATGCAAATCATGGCCATTGATAAGGATAAATCGGTTATTTAAAAATGGTTTTATCTTTCCAATACCTTCACGAAGATCCCAGGTTTCGTCTACCTCAACATACTTCACGGGAACGCCCTGGTAGGTCATGCCCAAAGATACCATAAGCATCTTTTTCTGATATCCAACCACTATGATGATTTCATCGACACGATCCTGTAACAAATCGAGATGATGTTGGATGAGACTCCGGTTCACCACCTTGATCAACGCTTTCGGCTTTGTTACCGTGAGTGGATCGGTATTGGTAGATCTGTCGGAGGCCAAAAGGATTGCCCGCATCCGTGGTTCCTCTTTCTTTATGACTCGAATTATCTAAATAATTTATAGATCGGTCAGTTTTCAAGTATAGTTTAATCATTTTCAACTTAATCTGCAAGTATTCCGTTCTAACGAACAATTCATTTTTCACTTTTGACTCACACAAAGTTTTCGTAAATTATGACAATAAAACATGCTCTGATCAATCTATACTTTGTGTCTTTTCTGCCCGCCGTACCTGCGGCAGACAGGCGACAGGCGGGGAGACTTAGTGGCTATTTTTATTTTCAGGTCAATAAATCATGAATAGATTTTACAAAATATTCTCAAGATTTCGCTGGAAAGTAAAGAGAATTCATGTTTACGCCCTGGTTGGGAAAACGGGAACCGGCAAGAGCTTCCGCGCCCGGTTGGTTACCGATAAACACAACATCAATTTGGTCGTTGATGACGGTCTTCTCATCCGGGATCACCGAATACTGGCCGGAAAATCGGCCAAACGGGAAAAAAGCCGTGTGACGGCCATCAAACGCGCCATTTTCGATAAACCTGATCATGCCAGCGAAGTCCGAAAGGCCCTGGAAAAGGAGAAATTCAAATCCATCCTCATCATTGGTATCTCGGACAAAATGATCACACGCATTGTGGAACGACTCAACCTCCCAGCACCCGATGAGACCATCTACATCGAAGACATAGCCACTGAAGAAGACATTACAAAGGCAAAATACCACCGTCGAAACGAAGGGAAGCACGTCATTCCGGTTCCCATGATAGAAGTCAGAAAAGATCCGGCTCCCCACATCATTGATTCTATTAAATTTTTCCTGAAATCCCATCCACTGCTCTTCTGGAAGCGCCGTGTCATCGAGAAGACCATTGTCCAGCCGCCATTTACACGTCGTGGTCGCCTGAGCATCTCTGAGGCAGCATTGAGCCAGATGATCATGCATTGTGTCCAGGAATTCTCCAATGAACTCGCTATAAAAAAAATCATAATCGACACCATCCCCAACGGTTATTGTATAGAAATCAAACTCATCCTTCCCTTTGGATTGAGTCTACCCGATAACATGTCCATGCTCCAGGAGTACATCGTCACAAACATTGAACGTTTTAGTGGGATCCATATCGAATCCTTGGACTTAACAGTGGATCAAATTAAAAAACAAAGCAAGCATGTTTCCAAATCCGTAAAGTCCAATTGAATGACACCGGATCATGGAACAATGAAAGCCATTGCACTCATGTCCTCCGGGCTCGACAGTCTCCTGGCCGCCAAGATTGTCAAGGATCTGGGCATCCAAGTCCAGGGAGTCTGTTTTTACTACCAGTTCGATCTCCTGGCCGAAAAATATCGGTCGGGTGCCATCCAGGAGCTGGTAACGCTGCGGCCGGTCAAGGTGCCCGAGTGGCT
>CAZYTI010001054.1:0-2269 GCA_964650065.1 uncultured bacterium | reverse complement strand
GAGCGGCATAATGACCGCATCGGCGGTGTCAAATACGGCTTCTGCATGGAAAGAGGTTACCATGAGAACCATATCGAAGCCGAGGGTTATCCACATGTAGGTATAGGATTCTTGCTCTTGAAAGAAAGAAGGGATAAGCGGGGGAACAGGAGGTATATAGATCTTACGTATTTCTTTACGCTTGAGTTGGATACAGGGGTAGCTGCCAGTAGGTAAGTTTATGGTACCATAGCCGTTCACACTCACGATAGTGCTGTCCGTGATGATGGCGTTTATCTGTAAAATCGATATCTGCATCACTGCATTGAAAGTCCGTTTTTCCAGCCACTCTGCTGCGTTTACGGTCAAAGGATTGGGGTAGACCTGGCTGGGGGTCCCGTAGACAAAGGGTGACCCCTGCATGAGCTCGTAATGAAAACCCGTTCCAAGTTCTTCCATCCAACCGTTGGAGATTTTACGGTAGTTATAAATCTCAACAGTTGTGTCTTCGATGGATATGGTTCCAAGCCCGGGAATGTCGAATGCAAATTCCGGAATATACTGAATCGTCTTATAAGCCCATTCGGCAGTGGGAAAAGCTGGAGCATCCTCAGGAGGAAAGTTGCCAGGAAGTATTATATCAATCGAATTTTGGATAGGCATGAAGCCGATATAGTCCCAGGTTTGGGGCCCGCCGGTCTGGGCCAGGTTAAGACCGGTCACAGGGACAGTCTTGTTAATACCCACATCAATCGTCCTGGGATTGATACCGGGCCAGTTGATTGATATCTGCGCAGAACTTACACCGGAACCGACCAAGATTCCGATAAGTACGCAAGTCATTATTTTACTCAATTTCATAATGCCCTCCTTTTCGCAAGAACGGAGTTGCTTCATTGGTCAAGACACTGAAAATATATCATGTTATATTAAACAATGACCGGATAAAAGTCAAGTAAAAAATGACCGCAGATTGACCGCTGATTAAACGGATTACGCTGATTTAGTTATGGAAAAATTATAAAACTTAACTTTATGAAGTTAATCATCCTTAATTAAAGGATTTAAACCCCATTTCCAAAACACACTCACCTAATCCAGTTTATTTATTTGCTCGATGAAGTGATTACATAATTTCTCTGATGCATCCGATGTCTTTGCTTCGGTGATGATGCGAATGATGGGTTCGGTGTTGGATTTACGAATGTGAATCCAGGAATCCGGTCGTTCGATTTTCAATCCATCTATGAGGTTTAGTTTTTCGTCTTTGTATTTTTCTCCGATTTTCTTTAAAATATGATCGGGATTTTTGGTGCCGATCTCGATCTTTTTTTTGGTCATGGTATACTGGGGGAGCGATTGCCAGAGTTCCGATACGGTCCCGCCGAACTCCAATAGGTGCTGGAGTGTCAGAGCGATGGCGACTGGCGCATCGCGGCCGAGATGGACTTCAGGCAGGAGTACGCCCCCATTGCCTTCGCCGCCAATAACGGCGCCCGATGCCTTCATCCCTTTGGCCACATGAATTTCTCCAACGGGTGTACGAATGATTTCAGATTGGTAGGTATTGGCGATATCATCGACTGCCCGTGTGGTAGACACATTGACGACCACCGCCCCCTTTTTTTTCGATAGAATGAATCGTGTGGCCAGGACTACGGTGTATTCTTCACCCAACGGCGTTCCGGTCTCTGCTACAATGGCCAGCCGGTCGACGTCCGGATCGACAGCAAATCCAATGTCCGCTTTGGTTTCACGGACGTGCTCGCAGAGGTCCCGTATGTTTTGGGGCACAGGCTCGGGTGCGTGGGCAAATTGACCGTGAGGGTCCAGGTTTATTGGAAAGGTTTCACAACCCAAGTCCTGTAGAAGCTTTGGCAGGATCGTGCTACCGGCACCGTTGACACAATCGTAAGCCACGCGGAATTTGCGGGCATGGATTTCATCCACTTGAAGATAGGGGATGCGCAGGATCGAATTGATATGATCCTCGACAGCTCTATTGTACGTCTCGATTCGACCGATCTCATCCCATGCAGCGAATCCGAAACCCTTTTGATCAATGATTTGCTTGACCGCGGCACCTTCTTCGGGATCTAAAAACAGACCTTTTGAGCTTAAGAGTTTCAGTGCATTCCACTCCACGGGATTGTGGCTGGCAGTGATGACGATACCTCCGACGGCATCGGAATTCTGAACTGCCAATTGAACAGTGGGTGTGGGACAGATTCCCAGATCTATGGGATGACAGCCCACGGACATGAGACCCGATAAGACGGCACCCTTGACC
>CAZYTI010001053.1:0-2270 GCA_964650065.1 uncultured bacterium | reverse complement strand
CGATAACCGATTACTGGCTAAAGAACTACGACCTCCGGTACTGTCTCGAGAAGCACTGGCCTAAGCTTGGGCCCAAACTCGTGGGGAAGATTCATATCTATGTCGGGGACATGGATAATTATTATCTGAATAATGCCGTGGTTCTGTTAGAGGCGTTTCTCGAAAGCACAACAGATCCCTATTACAACGGTGTGGTCGTATACGGAGATCGAAAACCCCACGTCTGGGGCCCAAGTGGGACGGAAATATTCAAGTTGTTTGAAGAACACATCACGAAATATGCATCCGAAGGAGAGGATACATCGAAGTGGAAATATTAATACAGTTGTTGATCCTGCAGGGTCCCGGGTTGGAACAAACATTACAAAATTTAAAGTGGATGGAAGATGTCAGGAAATTTTTACGATAAATCGTTGGGCAAAACCAGTGATGATAAGGAGAATCAGCAACGAATCGAAAAGCAATTGAAAGCAAAGGGGTAGGTCGTGGTCTTTGTGCATCTGATATCCCACGGACTGTTTTTCGCAATCATTGTGAACGGATATCTCTTCCTCATGATGATCACGACGAGTCCTCGCGTTTGGGGTTACAAAGATTTTTCTCACCATTACAAGGGTCATGCATGGGCGACGATTATATTCATACTGTTAAGCCTCATTATTGCGGGTATCGTCGCATATGCCTGAATTTATAGATACTATTTAGGCAACGTAAGAATTCTGGGTGGGGTGAGGCCTCTCCCTGCCAACTTGATTTAAATTTCTTCATAGCAAGCTGCCAGATTTCGGATTTCTTGAGAATCCTGACCATTTAATATTTCTCTTGCTTTTGAGTTTTTAAGAGACTATTTTCATTTTATACTTTTTAATTCAAGCCGAACACTTTAAATGAGTTGCCTGGCTCGGGGAAAGAGGTGAACATACTTTTCTTTGGAGACGGACTCGATAAAGAGGATTTATATGAAAAATTTCGCATTTTGTCTTTTTCTCATTGTTCTTTGCTTTTCATTATTCGCAGAGGAACCGCGAAATTGTTCCACATTTATGCTCAAAACCGATTCAATTCTTCTTGTGGGTCACAATCTGGATGAGTCTCCAGAATTACATGTGCCTGGTATTGTCTGTATAAATAAACGGAACGTTTATCGAGAAGGGATTACATGGTATGAATTGATTTCAGATCCACCGGATTATGAGAAATCGATAATCCCTTTTGAAGAGAAACCAGAACCAAAAATAAGTTGGATTTCCAAGTATGGATCCATCACATTTAATAGCGAAGGTCTTGATTTCCCTGACTGTGGGATGAATGAAAAAGGACTGGCTGTTTTTGAAATGAGCCTGGGAAACACACAGCATAAATATGATGAATCGAATCCCACTTTATTTATTGCACTTTGGATTCAATATCAAATGGATAACTGTGCAACCGTGGATGATGTCATCCGGAATGCCAACGATATCAATCTTCAAGGCTGGTCATGGCATTATTTTGTGACGGATAAGCATGGAGATTGTGCGATAATCGAATTTTTAAAGGGAGAGGTTGTCATCCATAAAAATGAAAATGTCACCTACCCGGTTTTATGTAATACGCAGTATGCCAAGGAACTGGAGAGACTGAAAAATTATCAGGGTTTTGGTGGCAAGAAAAAAATAAAAAAAATGCTTCCAAGGGCACCCCGATTTGTCCGTGCTGCAAAAATGTTGAAAGATTTTGACACATCAGTTCATAAAGCGCCAAAAGATTATGCATTGAAACTGTTGGATGAAATCAAGATCAAAGGATGGAATAAGTGGGGAATACTCTTTGATGTCAAGAATATGATATTTTATTTCCATACGAACCGGAACCGCGATCTCCGTTATTTTTCTTTGGGTGACTTTGATTTTTCTGATGAGAAACCTTCCCAACTTTTGGATATTCATGCGGATTTGTCTGGTGATGTGGCATCTGATTTTGTCGATTATGCGTATGAGAAAAATTTTGAACACACCAAAGAAAGAGCCAAGCATTTATATGTAGAGAGATTTAAGGGCCTCATTGATAATGGCGTTAATGCCACAGTTTATGCCAAGCGATTCGCAGATTATTCGGATCGGATGCGAAGAAAAAATTAAATAGTGCTCGTGACTCGATTTTTCATTCAGACAGCAAACATAAGGTAGTGTCAAAAGTTTTATGAAAAAGAGAAAAAAATAAGAAACCACAGAGTACACAGAGGGGATAGAGAAATAAGGCCTCGTAATTTAAATAATATTAATAATTTC
>CAZYTI010001052.1:0-2272 GCA_964650065.1 uncultured bacterium | reverse complement strand
TAAAGGCTCCGGTACCAACCGGATGTCGCTCAGCCCATCGTGCGCCATTCTTTTCAAATGCCGTAGGGGAAATCATAGAAGTGTCTTTTATAAAATCATATAAAACAACCGCATCCCATCCGGACAGATTTAACCGTATGGTATGATCATCAATGACATCTATGCTTTTTACCTTATCAAGCCGCGGTCGCTCGGCAAGAATCCACCTGTCAAGGTTCCACTTTACGGCCTGGGCATTGAAGCCTGTTCCATCATGGAACTTGACTCCCTTCTTCAAGTTAAAAATGTAGTCGGAATATGTCAATGGAAATGAGACACTCGGTTTCATAAATTAGACTCTATTAAGATCGGTTGAAGGTTTATTGATCCAAGCCGCTTTAGGCAGAGAAAAAGGTTTCGGCATTTTCCCCTTAAAGCGTATGGGGTTCATTTTAAATGCATCCGATAAGACTTGTTTACGAAAACATTTAATCTCATCGGCCATCCCATAATGAACATGCTCTGGGGTCATCAGCGCAATGCCCGAATGACGGTGTTCTTTGTTATACCATTTAAAAAAGCACTGACAAAAGGATCGTGCATCCTGGATTGATCCGAAGCTTTCCGGGAACTCCGGACAGTATTTCAATGTTTTAAACTGGGCTTCAGAATAAGGGTTATCATTGCTCACATGGGGTCGACTGTGCGTCTTTGTCACACCCAAATCGGCCAAGAGATGGGCAACGACCTTTGATTTCATGCTTGCTCCTCGATCCGCATGAAGGGTCAATTGACGAGGCTGGATATTTTGCTTTAGGCAGGATTGTTCAATTAACCGCTTTGCAAGGGCCTTTTGTTCACAATGGGCAACCATCCAGCCGACAATATAGCGACTGAAAATATCCATGATGACGTACAGGTAGTAATAGGTCCATTTAACCGGTCCCTTTAGCTTTGTGATATCCCAGGACCAAACTTGATTAGGGTTTGTAGCGAGCAATTCCGGTTTTTTGTAATGGGTCCGTTTGTGGCCTTTTCGGCGTTCTTTGACATCGCCGTTTTCCGTGTTGAGGATTCTGTACATTGTCCTGATGGAGCAATGATACTCCCCCTCATCCAACAATGTGGCATAGGTTTCATAAGGGGTCCTATCCTGGAATCTCTCTGAGTGCAGGATATCAATCACCGTCTGTTTCTCTTTCGGGCTAAGAGCCAGGGGAGGAGCCGATCGGGTATTGCCTAAGCTGGATGGATTCATTTTATTGTCCATCTTTCGATAATATGTCGCCCTCGGCATACCCAGTGCCTCACAGGCAGGCTTCTTCCCAACATCAGGGCTTAACTCAATGACGGCGTTCATGAGTTGTTTCCTTCGTCCAGATCCTGAGAAACCCTCAGGATCTCCGAGACTTTTTTTTGGAAATCGATGATAATTTCGGCCTTTTTCAGTTTTTTCCTGAGCCGTTCATTCTCTCTTTGGAGTTTGGCATTTTCCCGGATTAGAGGATTTTTATCTGTCTTTTTCCGGCCCCGCTTTTTCGGGGACATGGCTGCCAGAAGCCCCTTATCCCTTTGCCGCTTCCAAGTGGCAAGATTTGAAGAATAGAGCCCCTCCCTGCGTAATAGGGCTCCTAACTGTCCGTGCTGTGTGCATTGATCGGCCTTTTCGAGAATGGCGAGCTTGTACTGAGCTGTAAATTTTCTGCGAGGTTTCTTTTCAGGGACCTCAGGGTCGGGCGTCATGATTTGGGTGACCTCCGGGCGCGCGCCGCTCGGGGTAACTCCGGTTGCCCTACGGGCTCCCTCCGTTACCCCGGAATTCGGTGCTGTTTCAATGATAGCGCTTGTATTAAACATTCTCTTTCTCCTACCCGCCCTACACTAATTTTTCAAGGGGTAAGTGTCTCACTTTCATTGGCACAGAGGGGTTTGATCTGTCTGGTGCAAGTTTCCAGCTTGTGGCAAGCTCTGGTTCAAAGTCACCCATCCTGGTGTTGCTTGGCCGCAGCAGGCATTGAAGAGCGACATCTGAAAATATATGATTCCACATCATTATCTTCAATGGATCACCAATGATACCCGCTGGATTATCTGTGTTGAATTTTAGGATACCGCCATATTTGGCTTTTTCAGCAGCGCTTGCCGATTGAGTTCCAACACCTATTGCAAAGAAAAAGATCAAGACAACAACAAACATCCCAAGAACCTTTTTCATTTTAGACCTCCTTTATTATAGATTAGTTTTGTCAAAAGTTCTGTGCTAGATTGAAGCAATATAGTGTGAAATCAGGCA
>CAZYTI010001051.1:0-2275 GCA_964650065.1 uncultured bacterium | reverse complement strand
TCATCTGTCGGAACCAGCAGCGGCTCACTTCGCAGCCGAATCGGCGTGTGAAGTTCCTCGTCGCGGGTTGAGTCGCCAGGAGCAATAAACATCCCATTAGAGTAAATAATATCAGCATCAAATCCGCTTCCTCCGGGTCTTTTATCTTTTCCGTAACTTATTAACCTGTAATTATCTTTTCCATCAACGATATATATGTAATCCATTTCCCATCCGTCCTGGGTACTACCAGAATAATATCCCTCCTTCTTAAGAAGACGAAATATTTCTTCAGTCCTGGCTTGAGGATAAATATTATAATCGACAGTATAGGCCCTAAGCGCTGTGCCGATAGCCCTCATATCGGCCTTTGTCCGGCTGACCTTCGACCGCTGGATCGCGGTGAGGAGATTGGGGATAGCAATCGCGGCGATAATACCCAAAAAGAATATTCCGAAAAACCCCAGAACGACGATGATCGCCACCCATTTCAAACAACCGGAAGTGGGAATTTGTGCAAATTCGTTTGTGGCGACATACTCCGGATCTTGCAAGCTGCGATAGACAAAGGCATACGCCACCAGGGTCGTCGGAATCATGGCAAGCAACAGCCCCAGTCCGACACAGAGAAATCCGACTTGTACGATGCGATAGGCCGTCGTAAAAAACGCAAGAATCGGGGTAAGCGACGCCAGTCCGACACAGAGAGATCCGGCGAAATTAATCAGCATAAGTACCAAACCGAACACGAATAAATCCCATTTGACCCCGGTTGTCATTCTGGAACTTGCCTTGAGAGCCTCTATGGGACCAAGTTTTTTATCAATGATACAATACGAAAAGAATTGGAATTTCACTCCCCAAATAATTCCTGGAATGATCAATAATATCAATCCTGCAAACACGATCAATCCATAGAGAATTGCTCCAAGAAGGTATTTTATGAGGAGAGGAGCGCAAGAAAAGAGATCGGCAATTTTAACCGGTTCATCATCGCAAAATTTGAGCGCGATTTTGAATACCCCCATTCCGACTATCATACCTATTATCCCGGCAGCAAGATAAATGACCAGGGAGAGGATGGGAACCTTTTCCGCAAATATTCCTGCGAGAGCATTCGGAATAATCTCAAGCAGGATCGTGATGATAAACATGGCAATGAAAAACCAAAAATGGCGTTTCATTGTCCTCCAGCCAAACTTAAGTGCTCCATTCATCGAAAATTTTTGTGTTGCCATTTTTTTATCCTCCTTTTTTTGGTGAGTTGTTCCTACTCATGGGTTCACCCAAAGGTGCTCTTTTCAACGCCAATTACCCTTATCCTGGAGCCTTTGCCTATGTATTGGCCAGTGAAGATGGCATCGTAGATTCCCCGTAACTACTCAGCTATGAAAAAAAATTTCATTTGGTCTTGCCATTTTCTAAACAGTCACTATTATAAGAACAGAAGGTCATAAACCGTCAAGAAGAAAAGTTGAAGAAATGAGATCTTCCGAAGGCCGTCTCTATGGACATCAAACTTCCGACACAAGAAGAGCTTCATGAAGCCTACCAAACAGGGGAAGAGGCTGTGCAACGGTTATTTGCCATAGTGAGCGTCCAGGTTGAACAGTACAGCAGCAAGCCTCCGTCCAGTGATGGGCTGAAGAAGCCTCGGACAACATCGTTTCGGTTTGGTGGTGAGCGGCCGAGTGGGGGCAAAAAGGTCATCAAGGCCATACCCTTCGGCAGGTGGCGCAGCCGGATCAGACGAAGGTGTCGGAAACTGTTTGGCAGGTCTTGACCTGAATAATCCAGGTTGAAGAACTACAAGGATTTCTCATACGAACAGGGTTACACATAGTTGAGGGGAAGACAACCATGAAGCAAGCAAAACCAACGCAGAATAATGCTGTGTTCGCGCTTAAGGACACTACGTTCGTAGTAGCTGTCGGGATGATCTGTTGTCTTGTGGCTGGGAGTATTGTGTATGTCGGGCTTCACTCGCTTGTGCCGCACCATGCAGTCATCTATTGGTTAATAGGAGTCACTCTGCTCTTTCCCGGAATTCTGCTGGGCGTCTCTCACGCTTGTGAGCGAGTCTTTGGGTATTCGAATGACGTTCTTTTCGGGAATGCTGAGAAGAGGTCGGTGGTGGGGATCATCCCTATAGCCATCATCCAGGCCGGGGTGTTTAGCATGATGACCGGGCCGTTCATGAAAGCAATTCCGCTTGTAGCTGGCCTCGTACCTGGTCTGATCCTTGGTTGTGGACAAACACTCAGTTGCTCAGGATCGAAGTCTGTATGAGAACGCT
>CAZYTI010001050.1:0-2276 GCA_964650065.1 uncultured bacterium | reverse complement strand
AAAGGTGTAACGCGCGAGGAGGCCTATCAACTGGTCCAGAAGAATGCGATGGTCTGCTGGAAGACCGGTGAAGATTTCCAGGATGTGGTCAGAAAAGATACGGAGATATGTGCCATTCTATCAAAGGAAGAGTTCGATGCATGTTTTGATCTTGGACAGCATCTTCGGAATGTGGATTATGTGTTTCAAAGAGTAGGTTTGTTAAAATAGGTCGTAATTTATTTAAACCAAACCAGGAGGATCGATTTGGATATACGTAAAGGGAAATTGCTGTATGAAGGGCATACAAAAAAAATCTATCCCACCAACGATCCGGAATTTCTCATTGTTCATTTCAAGAATGATGTAATCGCTTCTCGTGAGAGTAAGAAGGAGACCATTAAAAACAAGGGGGCAATCAATAATGCCATCTCATCTGTGATTTTCCAATATTTGGAAAGTTATCATGTTCCAACCCACTATGTGGAGGTGTTGAAATCTGATGAAATGTTGGTGAAAAAGTTGGAGATCATTCCAATTATTGTGAAAGTGTGGAATTTTGTGACTGGTAGTCTGAATAAGCGTTTTGGAGCTGAAAAAGGATCTGCCCTCTCTAATCCCATTGTTGAATTTTATTTGAAAGATGAAAAATTAAAAAATCCCATGATGACCATGGATCATGCTTGTGCATTGGGATATGGAAATCCGGAGGAAATACAGAATATTGATCGAATTGTCCGAAAAATCAATGCTGTGCTCAAGTCCTATTTCGATCGGCGAGATTTGAAATTGGTTGATTTCAATATTGAATTTGGACGTTTGGGCAATCAAATTTTGGTGGGAGATGAGATCTCTTTGGATAGTTGCTGTTTCTATTACGTAGAGGATGGAGAGGTTCAAAATACAAAGCTCGTTCCTCAAGAGTCGTCCGATATGGAAGCAGAATACGAAGCATTAAAAAATCGTGTCTGTCCTTGAGGAAGGGAGAATGCCAAAAGAAGTTGTGAATATGGTTATCGGGGAATCCCTATTGTTGCTTGGAGCGATTTTAGGATGGAGATTTTTAGACTCAACTATTGCTTTCGCGCTTGCGCTGGGGATTGGACTGTTGATACTATTTACGATCACGTTTTTCAGAGATCCCGACAGGTCGATTCCCAACGAGAATGGTATCGTGATCTCCCCGGCTGACGGGCGAGTCGTTCGGATTCAGGATTCCACTTGTGGACCGGATCATGATGATCCTGTAAAAATGATTTCCATATTTCTTTCACTCTGGGATGTTCATGTCAATCGGGTACCGATATCCGGCGAAGTCGTATCTGTGAATTACCGGTCGGGTCATTTTCGTCCGGCCTTTACAGGTAAAGCATCCGAAAATAATGAACAAAACATTATCGGCATCGATGGGAGGATTGGACGCATTTATGTCAAGCAAATCGCCGGCACAATTGCCAGACGAATTGTTTGTCATCTTCGTGTGGGTGACTGGATCCGACAGGGAGATCGCTTTGGAATGATCAGATTTGGATCCAGAGTCGACCTGGTTCTGCCGTCCTCGGTGATTCTTCGGGTGTCGGAAGGTGACCGCGTGACTGCTGGAGAGAGTGTCATTGGGGTGATCCATGAAAAATAGGCATGTCCTCATTCCCAGTGTCTTTACTTTTCTCAATTTCTTTTGGGGATTTTTCTCCATGGTCATGACCATGGAGGGGAACCTTCTTGCTGCAGCATGGTTTATTATTCTGGCCGTCCTGTGTGATGGTATGGATGGTAAAGTAGCACGATGGACTGGCTCTGAATCACCTTTCGGATTTGAATTGGATTCCCTGGCCGATTTGATCTCGACCGGCATTGCACCCGGATTATTGGTATATAAAGCAGGATTTTTTCACATAAAGATTATAGGATTTGTCGTCTGTTTTTTATATATTGTAGCCGGTGGATATCGACTGGCTCGGTTCAATGTCATTCAGGCGGGAGATCGAAGTCGAGGATATACCGGTCTGCCCATTCCCATCGCCGGTATGACAGTGGCTTCTTTTTGGCTATTCCGAGATCATCTTGGATCTGCTGGGAATGGAGAATGGTGGGCCGCACTTTTGATGTTTCTCAGTATTCTTATGGTCAGTACGGTTCATTACGATTGGCCCAGACTGGTTTTTGGGGAATGGAAACACAAGGTCCAATCCATTTTGCTCTTGCTGGGCATTGCTATGATGGCTGTTTTCCCTCTGTGGTGTCTGTTTCCTTTTCTTTTGCTTTATATTCAATTGTGAGTATGGCATTGGGCAGGG
>CAZYTI010001049.1:0-2278 GCA_964650065.1 uncultured bacterium | reverse complement strand
TTTCAACAACTGGTCCGTTAGTGAAATACGCAGTCGGTTTTGTGAGAATGAGGGAGAAGAAAAATCGAATTCTTCGTCTAAAGGCACGCGTGCTGAAACATTGCTCGAGGATCGAGATGAAGAAATCAGTTGATGAACGTATTCAAATTCGACAGTCTAATCTACGGGTCAATATGAATGTTATTAGGGTAGATAACACTATATACGCGTGCCCTGTGGGCGTTTTAATTCCTTCAGAAAAAGACTACAGGAAAATAAACGATGAAGATGAATGGTACCATCAAATCGATAAATATCTCGAGTTCTACCACGAAGAGGGCGCAATTTATCAGTCGATTCAGTCCGATGAAATGTTGGAAACATATGATCGAGATTGTATCCCAAGAGGAAGTTTCCCACGGAAAGCGTTTTATAACACTGATTTTCAACGCTATTCGGTATGGTGCTTCGTATTCACGAGGAGCGGTAAGCTACTGTTGCACCAAAGGTCAATGAAAGTAAAAGACAATCGCGGTCTGTGGGATAAGTCGGTGGGTGGACATGTGGATATCAAAGACTCTTCCACCTCTATCTCGGCAGAAAGAGAATTAATCGAAGAGTTGTTTATGCCCAATGCTGAACACACAGATAAAATGAGAGAGGATACACAGGACGTGGTTAATCTGGGAAAGTGGTGTCCCGAAAAAAGGGGCTATGAGGACGCATTTAACGACATTCTCGAATTTGATCCTGGCGAATGGGGATACTTCTTCTTACCACCGACGATTATGCGCACCTCGAAGCGCCGGATTCACCCCTCTGTTGCAAATGAATCTGATTTCGAACTGAAGGAAACAAAATTCATCAGTGATGTGTTCCTGTTCGTTGCTCCGGAGAAGTTTGGGGTAAATGATTTAAAGAAATTGAGCAAGGCGGCAGGACAAGACCACAAACTGTTGACTATTCAGGAAATCATCGAATGGGTGGAGAGGGAAAAGAAAAAAGAAACCGCCGAAAAGACATTTACCGACGATCTTCTTTATATAATAGATTATTTGCGCGACTCCTTGGAAGAGTTTGCAGAAATGCTAAGAGGCAAATTCTCCGAATAGCACAATTTCCCAAACTCCCAACTTTTGATTTCATGGTCATCGATTCCTTTTTGAAAAAACGGGAGAAGACACCCCATCATCCACAATCTTCTGCTGCCGACATCTCTTCCCGGATTGCCTGACATTGGCTTAGGCTACGTCGCAGGGGACAGGTCGTTGCGGACAAGTCACTCGGTTAAACAAGCATGGAAATTGTCCTGTAATGACTGTATAAACATGACTTAAATCACTAATACAGCACTTTTACCAACAACTAAATATCGGAAAAGAAATGGAAATACAAGTTGAAAAAATTTCTCCAAAAGAACTGAAAACGAAACTTTTGATCGCTGGAGTTTACAAAGGGGAGAAAGTTCAGGATTGTGGATATGGTGAGCTGAATGAAGCGTTAAATGGTGAAATTGATCTGGCTATTCAGCGAAAGGACTTTACTGGAGAAACTAAACAATCGTTATTCCTATATGGAAATTCCTCCAACCAACTTGGTCGTGTTCTCCTTATTGGATTGGGGAATCGAAGTGAATTCAGTTTTGAGAAATTGAGACGAAGCTATGGACAAACAGGAAAACTAACAAGAAAATTCTTACCCCCGGAAGTGGCTATAATGATGCCAACTGCGGGATTGCCTCATCAAGATCAGGCAGGGGCGCTTCGAGCAGCTATTGAAGGCTTTACGCTTGCTTCATATTGTTTTAACAAGTACAGAAGTCAAAAGAAGAAAGAACATCCTAATCTTGAATCAATACATATTATTCCATGTGATAATCAAGATTCTACCATACTTGAATCTGGTGTGGAAGAAACGCTATGCACGATACCCGGAACCTGTTTCGCAAGAGATCTTGGCAGCACGCCGGCATGTGATTTGTATCCGGAATCGTTTGCTGAAATAGCGAGAACGCTCGAATCGGATCGGGTGAAAGTAGAAGTTCTTGAGCTTGAACGTCTTTATGAATTGGGGATGGGCGCTTTGACTGCTGTTGGTCAGGGGAGTGCAAATCCTCCTGTTCTGATACATCTGAAGTTTGATCCGGGTCTTAAAAGGGAAACAAAGAAACTCGCCATTGTGGGAAAGGGTCTTACATATGATGCGGGGGGATTTGACATAAAGAATGCTGAAGGTCTTCGTCACATGAAGATAGATATGTGTGGCTCCGCTGCCGTAATGGGACTATTTAAAGTAGTTG
>CAZYTI010001048.1:0-2278 GCA_964650065.1 uncultured bacterium | reverse complement strand
CCTGTGGTTGTTTTGACGACTTCACAGCATGAGCAGGACAGGATCGAAAGTTTTAAAAATAGTGTGGCCGGTTACATGATCAAACCCGTGGACTATGTACAATTCGTGGAAACCATGAAAACAATACAGATGTACTGGACCCTGAGCGAGTTGCCGGCTTAATTTATTAAAATTCATTAAAATAAATGATTATGAACATTATTGAGTCATATGACAGAATTAGATAATTTTACCGGTAATAATACAATGAATTTTAATAAAGGTGTTGTACCATGATAAATGAAACCATACGAATTCTGTTGGTTGAGGACGATACGGTCGATCAGATGTCGTTTAAAAGATCGGTGAAAGAGAATGATCTGACATACGATTATACCATAGCCGGATCAGTGCATGAAGCATCCCAAATTTTAAAAACAAAAAAATACGATGTCATTATTACCGATTACAACCTGGGAGATGGTACAGCCTTCGATGTGTTGAAACTCATCAAGAGCACACCCATCATCTTCGTTACGGGTAAAGGCAATGAGGAGACAGCCGTAAAAGCAATGAAAGCGGGTGCGCACGATTACCTCATCAAAGATCAAGACCGGAATTATTTAAAAGTACTTCCACTGACCGTCGATAATGCCATCAAACACAATCGGGCAGAAAAGGCCCTGAAGGAAAGTGAGGAGATGTATCGAACTCTGGTTAAAACCAGTCCGGATGCAGTGACTGTAACCAATCTGGAAGGCCATATCACATTCGCTTCCCAGAGAACTGCAGAAATACACGGTTTCGATCACCCCGATGAGATCATTGGAATAAACGCCCTGGACTTAATCGCACCGGAAGATCGGGACAGGGTAAGACTGAATATGGAGAAAGTCCTCAAAAAGGGAATTGTACGAAATGTGGAATATACCCTACTCAGAAAAGATGGCACACGATTCGCCGGTGAATTGAGTGCCGCCCTGATTCGGGATGCCGATGGAAAATCCCGCGAATTCGTGGGTACAACGAAGGATATCACAGAACGCAAAGAGTCAGAAAAGAAGTTAAAAGATTCAGAAAAGAATTACCGTGAATTGGTGGACAATGCCATCGTCGGTGTATTTAAGACGAATGCGAAAGGGGGAATCCTATTTGCCAACGGTGCAGTCTTGGACATCTGTGAATTTGATTCTTTTGAAGATTTGAAGGCAGGGGGTGTGCTACCTCGGGTGAAGAATCCTGATGATAGAAACAGACTATTAAACGAATTGAAAAAAAAGGGGGAAGTCCGCGAATTCGAAATGGAAATCCTGACGAAACATAAACAGACTAAAAACATCCTCCTGAATGCCACGCTTGCGGAAGATATCGTTTCAGGCATGATACTCGATATTACTCACCGTAAATCAATAGAAGAGGAGAATAAAAACATACAGGCCAAATTACTCCAGGCCCAGAAAATGGAGGCCATCGGTGTATTGGCCGGGGGTATTGCTCACGATTTCAACAATATATTAATGTCGATACAGGGGTGTTCAGAGATTGCATTGGTGGAAATGTATGCGAGTCATCCCCTATATGAAGAGTTGAAACAGATACAATTATCGTCGGATAGTGCCGCGAATCTCACTCGACAACTGCTCCTCTTCAGCCGAAGACACCCCATGGAATTAAAGCCCATCGATTTTAACCAGACGATTCAAAATTTGATAAAAATGCTGAAACGCATTATTGGAGAGGATGTCACCATTCATATCGATTTGGCCACTGATTTGTGGACGATTAAAGCGGACCAGGGCACTCTGGAACAACTCATCATGAATTTGTCCATAAATGCAAGAGACGCAATGCCCAGAGGGGGTAAACTCACCATTCGTACAGCGAATGTCATGATCGATGAAGCATTTTGCGAGCGGATTCCTCAAGTGGGGCCAGGCAGATACATATGTTTTTCCATCACAGATACAGGCATTGGCATGGCAAACGAAATTGTAGAACACATCTTCGAGCCTTTTTTCAGCACCAAGGCACCTGGCAAAGGAACCGGTTTGGGACTCTCGGTTGTTTACGGAATCGTCAAACAACACGGTGGAGGCATCCAGGTATGTAGTGAAATGGGCAAAGGGACAGAATTTAATATTTATATCCCATCGATCATCTCTGAACCGGAAGAGAAGGTGAGCGACGAAACCTCTCTCTCAGAACTCAAAGGAAAAGGAGAAAAAATATTATTGGTGGAAGATGAAGATTATGTTCGACATTTCACAAAGAGAGAATTAAATAAATATGGTTATGAAGT
>CAZYTI010001047.1:0-2278 GCA_964650065.1 uncultured bacterium | reverse complement strand
CCCAAGAAAAATTGTTACTAATCGATGAGGATGACTCAGTCGCTCTAAAAAGTATTAAATGTCCATCATAGGGCTTTAAGCGAATATTTGTTAAAATCCTAAGAGCGGCACTATGAAATAAGGCTCCAATGTCTTTTTTTTCCATATTACTCATGTTGATTTTCAATTTCGGATATAAATTATATCGAATCCTTCTCAGCAATTTAATGACCTTTTCCTGAATAAATCCAATCTCAATTGTTTTCATTTCTCGTAATTGTGCTATTATGGCTCTGAAATCCAAGCGCAGTTTATTCCATAAATTTAGGTTTCCATACTCCGGTACCGGTGTATCAATTAATACAAGATCTATTTTATCCGGCATATTAAATCGTTGTGCAATCTCGAAAGCAAACACTCCCCCGAAACTAAAACCAATCAAAATAAATCGTTCCGTCTTCTCATTACTCTGAATATCATGCACACAACTATCAATTATTTCTTTAAAAGCAATAAATTTATCATTTGTTATATCGACCAAATCATAGGAAACACAATAAATCGGGCTATCGGATTTAACATAGGGTAAAAATTTATCATAAATGGTTATATTCGATCGCAATGGAGGTACAACGATTATTGCTTTCCGAGATTCACCTTTTCCCTCTCGTATGAGTTCTAATGAGGTAATTGAATGGGATTCTCGCTTTAAATAGTTACTTAGGGACTGAATCGTACGATACCGATATAAAAGCGTTAATGGCAACTGTTTGTGAAATTCATTTTCCAATACGCTTAAAACACGAACCGCGGAAAGTGAATCACCCTCCAAATCGTCAAAGAAATTATCATTCACATGAATTGGGTATTTGCCAAGTTCATCTTCCCAAATACGAAGGAGTTTATTTTCAATATTGCACATATCACTATATTCATTATGAGGTACCTGGATCTGGGTATCGATGTTTTCAGAATTATACTTAACCAATTGGGAACGATCCATTTTTCCGGTAGGAGTTAGGGGTATATGATCGAGTACCACATAGTGCTTGGGCCACATATATTGGGGTAATGATTTTTGTATATATTTTCGAACATGACGAACTTTCAATTGAGTATCATCGGGAACCCAAAAAACCACTATATCAATAATACGATTTTTCCCTTTTTGAGCAACGACACACGCCTCCTTTATTCCCTGCAGCTCCAAGAGTTTATTTTCTATTTCATATAAATTAACTCTATGTCCCCTGATTTTAACCTGCTCGTCTTTCCGTCCATGAATGTGAAGAACGCCATCCTTATCCAACTTACCCAAATCACCAGTTAAAAAAATGGTCGCTTCCTCATTCCGATCTTGAAGAAAATATTTCTGACTCGCATCCCTATTTTTATAAAATGATGTGGGGTGATAATTACTCTGAACTGATATTTTACCAATATCGCCTGGCGGCACTGGTTTGCCATGATCGTCAAGGATCCGAATTCTCTTTGAATTGACAGCCAATCCCAATGGTACATTTACTCCGGCGATTGATGTTTTATGATCGATAAAAAACTGTGAGATGGTCCTTGTCTCTGTTGTAGCATAAGCATTCTGAAGTACACAGTTTTTATGAAAATTTTTTTGAAACAATTCAACATCTTCTTTATATAAATTCTCACCCCCAACAGATATTAATCTTAAAGAGCCCGACGGCCTTTGATATTCGAAAGTGTACAATAGATTCCGAAACGTACTGACAGACATCGTACTAATCGTAATTCTATTTTTTATATACCATTTGTTTAAATGGTGGATACCCTCTTTTTTCAAATCAAAAATATCTAACGACGCACCGTTGAACAAACTCGTAAATATGGGTGCCAAAGATGCACTAAAGCTCATGGAAAATAAAAGATCCATGCGATCATGATTAGTTATGGATAAATCTTTAGTTTGTCTCTGGATATCAAATAGAAGTGTATGATGATTATGAGCAATTCCTTTTGGGGGTCCCGTAGAGCCCGATGTAAAAAACAGGACCACAGGATCATATTGATTTTTAAATGTGTATCCATTTTCATCGAATGAACCATATTTATGAATGTGCACAATATCGTGTAACATCAACGTCTTGTCAAAGTATTCAAAGTTTTCAATATCTCTTTTTTTCGTAAGTACATGTCGACATCCAGCCAGTTGTAAAAATAATTTTATCCTATCCAAAGGAAATGAAGTGTCCAGAGGCAAATAAAAATGACCGGACCCAATAATACCAAATATGGATATGATGCTGTCTACACCATTCTGCATCTG
>CAZYTI010001046.1:0-2281 GCA_964650065.1 uncultured bacterium | reverse complement strand
AGAAGTGGTGATGCCGGGAAAAGAATTGGTAAATATCTGTCTAAAGTGTTCTGATTACTGAAATGGGATTCGAATGTGCAACATTCATTGATGAATTATCAAAGCGAAAACCCGTAAGACTGTACAGTGAAATATTTCTGGCTCTGCCGATGAAAGAATACCGACTCATCTGTTCACCGTTCATTTCCAGCAGCGAGTAAAATAGTAAATCATATAGTTTATGTCTTCGCGAATCCTCCGCTTACTCAAAAAGGACCGGATTAAGCAGTTTTTCGGTTTGATTCAAAAGTGTATGTCAGGAAAGGACATCAGATATGCTAACCACCGATAGATATGTAAACGCCAAAGAAGTGCGCGAATTGTATTCAAAGCTTCCATTTCCGAGGCCTTTGATTTTAAAAAAAGAATACGCAAAAACCCTAAGATCTCCCAAATATCCTAACAAACTACGGGAGAACATAGATAGAAAAGTTAACCGAACCGGCGATCTGTTCTTAAAAAAGCTTGGCTTTGATTTCAGC
The DNA here is from genome assembly GCA_964650065.1 of uncultured bacterium. Classification (GTDB taxonomy): domain Bacteria; phylum Zhuqueibacterota; class QNDG01; order QNDG01; family DSAB01; genus CAZYTI01. Next base: position 1,760 of record CAZYTI010001046.1, on the reverse strand, counting down.
TTGTACAAATCTAAACCCAATCTCAGGAACTCCCGCTCGTATGACTATCGCTGAAAAACAAGGTGTTTAGAGATTTATTTTTCGTAGACTTTTGGCACAAATAGATGCTTCGACCATGGGGATTCAACATTACTTTAAGAAAAAAAGATCCTTCCTAATATAAAAAAATATAGAACTCGAAAGATGACCCCCAAGACGACCATATTTATTTCCGCATACCGGAATGTGTCTATCCGTTACATAGTATACTCTGATATATTTAAATATTTGAAACAACAAAATTTGCGTCTCGTCATTTTCCTAAAAGACGAGGATTTAGATTATTATCGCCAAAAACTCGCTGCGCCCAATGTTATTTTGGAACCCGTCCTATTTGAAAAAGCACTCCATGCTCTTAAGGCCAAATCATTGAGTCGTTGGTTATCTCTGATTAGGCGATGTATGTCTGGGAAACGAACAGGATTTGAAAATACGACTGATAAAGTCAACTTGTACCTTTACGGAAAGGAGTTGGCCGGAAAAGGTTTTCTTGGGAGATTTGCTTTTTATATCATTAAGGCCATAGCGCTGACAGGCAAGCGCGTCGCATGCATCCGTAGGGGAATCGTTGCTTTGGAATCACGATTGCTTCCAGGGAAGATGTATGACAAATATTTTATAAAATATTCTCCATCCATGCTGATCATCTCCTCGCTGGGGTATATGATTGATCCATTTTTCATGCGGGCGGCTAAACGATACGGCTGCCTGGTCGTATCGATCATTCATAATTGGGACAATCCAACCACAAAGGGTTACCGTGGAGCCGTTCCGGACCGTATTATTGCATGGAATGAAAAAATGAAAAGGGAAGTCCAAGTGTTTCACGATATACCAGAAGGCAAAATACATGTCGGAGGCATTGCCCATTGGGACATGTACTTCAATGGTCGATATAAACCGGTGTCTAAAAAAAAAATTCTCGAGACGACAGGTCTTCAAGAGGGTCGAAAAATTATTTTTTATGGCACTTCAAGCTATATGCTGTTCCGCAGTACCTTCGATGTTATTGAGAAACTGCTCGATGGCATAATGGCTTCGCGAATTGTTCCCTCCGCACAACTCTTGGTTCGTCTGCATCCTGCCTATATGATGAAAGAGGCCGGGCGAGAACAGCAAGTCGTGGACCGATTTCAAGCCAGAATAGATCGAATCAAGGCCTCGTTTGGCGATTTGGTAAGTTTCAGCTTTCCCTTATTCGAAGTGCTTAATAGTGATATCGATATGCCAATTGAAGATATGCATGGGCTCGCCGACGCCCTGAATCACGCGGATGTGTTACTGACTGAATATTCGACATTAATGATTGAGGCGGCAATTTTTGATTTGCCGGCGATAAACGTCGGGATGTACAGGTTTAGAGATACAGATAAAAGCGCCGCCTATTTCGAAAATTTTACACACCTGCGCCGAATCTTGAGCTATAGGGCGGCTCGGAATGCGTATAGTTTTGATAATTTGGTCGAATATATTAACGCGTATCTGACAGAGCGATCCAGGGATCAATTAAACCGACGCGTTCTGGTCGAGCAGGAGATTCCAATCAGAAGTGGAGACTCCGGCCGGCGAATTGGTGAATATCTGTCTCAAATGCTATGAATGATCGATTGGACAGATATACGTTGCCAAAGTACTGCCCTAAATAAGCATAAATACAATGAAGAAAGGTTGGAGACAGTTAAAAACACTTAGGGCTCACTCAAAAATAACTTAACAGTTTC
>CAZYTI010001045.1:0-2285 GCA_964650065.1 uncultured bacterium | reverse complement strand
ACATTTTGAGCAAGACTTCTCGCGGGAATGCTAGAAGTTTGTCCAAAGTCCAGTTAAAAGAGTAATGGTTGCCCCAAGGCATAATAATGTATATATTAGTTTTGTCTCCATCTCAGTCCAAATACTCGATGTTCAAGTTTTTTTGGTTGTTTCGGGAATGGAACGCAGTGGAATTCCCGAAATGAAGGGCAAAGATAGTTTCGGGAATTCCGTGATACTCCATCCCTATTTATTGCTTATTCTTTTCATAGATCTTTGACAATATTCCATTTTTTTGTAAATAATCAAATAAGACATTTGAAGATATCTGATGCCCGATAACAGAAGGGTGTTCATCCTTTTTACTTATTATCAGATCATCCTTTGATGTTCCTTCCTCACGTAAATAATCGACTTTTGCTTTATAAGCTTCTACCATTGGGATATCAAGATCAGAGCATATTTCCTCCACAAAAGTCGGTAACTTCCAAAAACACATGACAACAACATGAAAATTGTACTCTAAACTTAAAGATTTCAATTCCTGCATAGCCGTCGTATATGCGTGCTTACCTACCATATCCTTATACTGTTGGGGTACTTTATCTGGATCATTTTCATAGTCAAACCAGCCTCGCTGCTTGGGAGCACCTATGAAACGAACCCCCTTTATTCGATCCCTAATTTTTAGTCGTTCTAAAACAAACTCAATCAGATATGCTTTATTAAGGCTGTAATAATTATCGTGGTGTTGTAAAAAATTTGGCAAATCAAGATCATTGCCTACAAAAGCTATAATTACGATCTCAGGATTATAGCGAAGCCCTTTGTCTTTGAAAGTTTCTACCTCCATAACTGTATTATACCCAGGTACGGCCATATTGATAATTCTCCATGAAATATCTGGATAAGACCGATGAAGAGATTCAGAAAGACGGGCAAGATATGTTTCATTATCCTTAACCCCCCAACCAAACATAAGAGAATCTCCTAACCCCACAATATGAACAATTTTGCCATTTTGATTTTTCTTGTAAAGTGTTCTCCGAAATCCATTTGAGTCTATCGTTATTGGTTGATTTATGAATTTAACAGATATATTGGGTATAAGCTCATAAATTCTACGACGGTTCTTGCTAAAACGTATAATTCCATTTAAAGGTGTGTTTCCATCGGGGTATGGGGCTACTGTTACCTGACCAAGATTTTCCAATGCATCTTTTGTTCTCTTGTCATCTCGATATGCCTTAATCCGAAAACCAACTTCTGACAAACCAAGCATAATAAAAATTGAACTACTCAATAGAGCATAATTTAAGAGCGTCTCGGTAGTATTTTTACCAAAGCGTACCAACAGGGTCGGAAGAATAATTAGCACAACAAAAAAGCTAATTATGAATTTATGGATCATGATACATCGGATTAGTTCATTTGAATAGAACGAGAGTAGTCTCTGTTCATCAGAACAAAACCAGAGAATTCCTGTAAGTATTCCTATACAAAACAGTCCTGGTATTATAAGGGGTAAACGGAGAATTTTACTTATATGTGAATTCAAAATCAGTCGTGCGTACTTTGAGAATGTGTTAATAGAATTTTTGTTAGAGAATACCGGCGTAGCTAAAATAGCAATTGTTATAGCAGAAATGCCAATCATAAATATATTGCTGCGAATACATCGGCCTATACTAATTGAGAAGAACCAGAGCATGCCTAACCAAATGATGCTTATATAAGACAACAGCACAATTATCATAAAGGGAAGGCTGAGAGTTTTGTTCATGCGTAAACTGGAGGGATGATAACTACCTTTTTTTAGCGAAATTCTCCAAACTACAATCGCCCAAACGCTTATAAGGCCAAAGAATATAATAAATGTATAATAACTTGACAACATTAAATCTCCAACTGTTTGATAAATGAGAATTCGCGGAAAGTTTTTTGCCCATTTAGAGGGGCTTCTCAGGTTCCTAAATCAACGTCTCAAACCCAATTAGGCTCCTTTCTGAAAAAGTTTTCTTGGTATCAGGGACTTGTGAAAAAAGTTTTCCGCGAATCCTCATAAATAAAAAAATATGACGTTTTCTTGCCCTAAAACGACAGGGAAAATGAAGATATTTGCTCAATGCAATTGTGGAATCACATGTTCGATGGATAATTTGTTGTATTTTTCATTTTCCCCTGTTTTAGGAGTATATTAGGAAAATATAATTTAGCATTGTCAAAATAATTGTAACTACTAAGCTCTGTCTTCTGGTTCCTGGTATAGAACAATTTCATTGCCATCCCGCTGATTTCCCGCTATA
>CAZYTI010001044.1:0-2285 GCA_964650065.1 uncultured bacterium | reverse complement strand
ATTTTTTCGATGTGAGAAATCACTTGACTGTATATTTCAAGCTTACGAATTTCTTCGGATAGGAGGTATGTCTTGGCGCTTGTACCCACGGCGGCTTGATGAATTTTTGTCAAGATGGTACTACACTGGGTTGTAATTCTATCATGACTTTCATCCGATTCAGTTTGAACCCCAATGAGTACGATACCGAGGTTTTCGTTCTGGCGCTCCAGGGAGATCCCTTTGATAAAATAAATATTCCAACCCATCTCGTGGACTACACCCGCACATGAGTCAAAGAGTCCGGGCCAATCAACACTCAGTACTCCGAAAGTGGTGACACAAGCACGACCATGGATTTCACAAGCTTCCGATGTTATGGTGATTATTTTTTCATCTTTCCGCGATTCCCACTCCTTTAGAAGTTTGATCATGAGGGCACGTTGTTCACCGAGGGGAAAGAACTGTTGCGAAATCTGTATATCGTCGATGAATTTATGGATTTCTTCTTGTGTCAGTTGGAGGTCATATTTTTTTAGTGCTTGTTGTATTTGTGTGAGGTGTGATTTCATTATTCACCCTGTCCCCTGTCTCGATGGTCATTATATGTTTAAAGATAAAGAAAAAAAGTTTGGATTCAATAGGAATCTTCACACACGGCGTCATACTAACAGTGAATGTACCAAATCCAGATAATCGGATAATAGTCTTGTCACCAGGAATCGATTCCTGACCACTTCACGCCCCTTCTTTCCCATTTCTTCACCTATTTCAGGCTTTTTTAGAATGTCTGTAATAATATCTGCAAAACCTTTGGTATCATTCGGTTCCAAAAGAAAGCCGTTAACACCATCTTCGATCTGCAGGGGAATGCCACCGATATTGGAGGCCACCACCGGTTTTCCTTTCCAAAGGGCTTCGGTAATGGTTAGACCGAAACCTTCCTTTAATGATTTTTGAATGATGACATTCGAAATACGCTGTAGCACATTGACGAGAAGGTTATTCTCAACAGTAATCAGGATGACGTCCAATGTTCGCATGAGCTGCTGAGCATCCGCTTTGACTTTTTCATAGATCTCCAATCCTTCGGGATCATCGGAAGCCATATTCCCGCATAGAATGAGCCGGCAATCCACACGTTCTTTTACCGCTTTAAACACCTTCAAAACACCCAGGGGATCTTTCCATTTATCGAATCTCGAAATTTGGGTGATCAGGGGTTTATCCGTGGGAATATTGAATCGTTTTAAGGTTCGAGGGATGACACTGTCATTCAGATCGCAATTTTTAGGTGTGAAGGGATCAATCGCCGGAGCGATAATGTTGTGATCCAGAGGAAGGTCTCTCTTCTTATAAGTCTCATTGGAAACAATCACTGAGTCGTATTTCAGGAGAAATGTTTTAAAATAGTCCCACAACTCCGGATTTGGATGGGATAAGTCGATATGACATCTCCAAACCCAGGGCTGCCTCTTATTATAGAACTTAATTAAAGGCAGAGGTTGAGGATCATGAACAATGACGCAGTCATGGTCAATATGAGTGAATGTGGAGAAATCTTCATTGGTCTGTACATAGAGGTTCTTTTTGTGTTGTGATAGATTAATCGCCTCACCCTGAAGAGAATTATGGAACTTCTTCGTAATGGTAAAGAAATCGGGATTGCCGTGTAATATACGCCAACCTGCATCGATTCCTATATCGTTCATCAGGGGGACCAGGGTTTGAAGCATTTCTGCAACGCCTCCGCCTTGAGAGGTGGAATTGATATTAAGAATGTGTTTTCCGTAAAGTCCCCGTGCCTTTTTATAAATCGTGGCAATGATCTTATCTCCAACGATTTCCCTGTAATCTTCCAAACTACGCCGCATCGAGCATCTCCTTGAAAATAGTTATTCACCTGCCTATTATACATGTTCAAGCAATAATGATGCCAATTTGATGGCATCCATGTAAAATGAATAATTAACAGTTGATTTGCCGACCATACAATGATTTTTCAAGAATTACATTTTACATTGAGATTCGAAAAAAGGTATAATTCCCGACGCCATGAAGTAATACTATATAACAATTTGTTCAAAATGTCAAGTGTTGTTTGTATTTGAAAAAAATTCCGGATCTCAGACGATACCTATAAGATCAGGTAACTTGAATACGCGTTAATTATTATTTATATTATTACATGGAAAAAACTTATTGAAAATTAAATTCTCGATAATTATATTAAACTAGTTGTACATAAAGAATCATCACCGATCCCAAAGAAACGATGGAGAATGAAAATGATTAAACTTGTTGAT
>CAZYTI010001043.1:0-2287 GCA_964650065.1 uncultured bacterium | reverse complement strand
TCTGATCATCTTTGGTTTTACCGGTCTGATATCTACCCTGATATTCGCCTCTCTCACGACCCTGTCATTTCTCCTGTACACCGGACTTTCCCTGAAAAAACTGATGGGTAGTTTTATTTACGGTTTGGGATTTTATATCCTGCATATCGCTTCAAATACAATTATTTTTATCTTGATCGTCCCCGTCATTTTAAATAGTCTACAAAAACGAATGTCCACCTTCTACCCAACCACAGTTCGGGGAACACCATGATCCCTCGGAATCTGAAATGTTTCCTGGCTCTCACCTTATCCCTCTGCTTTTTTTCCAATCTGTACTCGGTGACAGACTCGCTTTTCTTTGCGACTCAACTGCATATTGACGGGGCCCAGAGAAAAAACTACCGCTACCTTGGTGATATCCTCTTCTCCATGCCCGGATACTGGGTGAGAGATATGAGCGCAACGGGTCAGTGGGCTTCCGGCCGCGTCGGGGGACAGAATCACACACTCATTCTACTGGACGGGCGACCTTTAAACGAACCCTGGTCCGGCAATACCGAATTAAACCTGATCCCTGTGGAATTGATCGACCGGATTGAGATCTACCAAACGATAAACCCCTTCGGTTTTACACACCGAGGAGGTCTCGTGAATTTGGTGTCAAAGGAAATACCCTCCAACCGGCCCTATACGAAATTCGTTCACCGAATCGGGTCAGACAAATTCAGTGATTTGGATATCACCTTTGGACAGAAATTCACACAAAAATTTGAAATCTCATCCGGTGTCCTCATTAAAAAATACGGGGAACTCCTTCCTTATGAAAAATATCAAAGTCAACAAGTCCGTTCAAAAATAAAATATGCCTTTTCCCCCAACCTGGAATTCCGATATACCATTCTCAGCAACAAATCCGATATCGATCTCCCCTTTTATTTTAACATGCCGGGGGATTCGCTCATACTCACTTCGCCTCATCGAGACAGGATGCGCTTGGATCATACTCTGGAGACGAATTGGAATCTCTGGGGAACCTCAAATACGGCACGTTTTGAATATACCTCCATCTCACATGAGATCAGACAAACCAATGTCATTCCCGCCCAATCGTTCCCGGTGAAATCCACCGCTTTCTTTTTAAAACAAGTGTTGCGGTTGGGGAAAATTCCCACCTCCTGGGGCATTCGAACGACACAAAACACGGTTCAGGACACAACAGGTTTCAAATACAAAAATACAATTCACCACGGTTTTCTCCAAGCCGAATTCTTGCTTTCTAAAAATTTTAAAGACCATTTCCAGATACACGGCCATGTGTCCACCCATGGAAAACCCGACATACTTCTGTGCAATCAACTCTCATGGTCTCCTCAACCAACCCTGCAGATTTGGACGGGCTATGCTCAATCGGTTCGTGATCCCTCGCTGGGAGAGCGCTTTGGATATCCGTTCATCCCTTCTGTTCCGGAAGCTGAAAATCAACTTTTGGTCATTCAACACTGGAATAATATCCTGCCGAACCCGGACTTGAAACCCGAGCTTGGAAAAACGTTTGATATGGGTCTCCGATGGCAATGGAAAAAAGTCCAGGCCCATTTCAGAAGTTTTTACAGCACGGCACAGGATCTCATCGATGCCCGAATCATAGCCGATGGGATTCAATTCGGCAATCTAAACAAGGCCACCTTTGAAGGCGTGGAGTCCTTATTTCATTTGGGACCGTGGCATGGTATCCAGGGATCCGTCACCTTAAATCTTCTTCGGGCCAGAGACGGCGATGGGAACGATCTACTGGAAAGATCCAATCTCTGGGGAAACGGATCTCTGTCCTGGCGACATAATTTTTTTGAGGACGATCTGAAGGTGAATCTCTGTCTGGCAAGCCGGTTCTGGTCTGGATTCTGGAAACTGAACTCGCTCGATTGGGAACAATCTTATTTGCAATATCAGGACCCAGGCTTCACCCTCGACTTTAAAATATTCTGCACAGTCATACAAAACGCAAACATCTATTTCGCCATGGACAATATCCTGGGAAGAGAGTTCGCGTTTGTATCCCATTTTTTCATGCCCCAGAGAATCACACGATTCGGGATCTCATGGGCACTCTTGGATTGAAAGGAGGTGATAATTCTCTACAGCCACCAAGTCACAAAGACACCAAGAAAAAAACAATGAAATGACATCAATTGAGTGAAAATTCACTTGATCAACATTTTTTGTTTTTGGTTTAGTAATAATAACTTTGTGTCTTCGTGTCTTGTATGTTAAAAGTTGGGTGAGTGGGGAGTAATTTGGCACCCTA
>CAZYTI010001042.1:0-2289 GCA_964650065.1 uncultured bacterium | reverse complement strand
CGAATTATTACGAAAGATGGCTCGATCAAGTGGGTCGAAACCTCTGATGTGTTGATCGTATGGGAAGGCAAACCGGCGACTCTGAACTTTGCCACCGATATCACCGAGCGTAAGTTGGCGGAGGAGGCGTTACGGGATGAGAAGGATTTTGCCGAAAGTCTGGTCGAGACGGCACAAGCTATTGTCCTGGTGCTGGACACCGAGGGCCGAATTATCCGCTTTAACCCTTACATGGAGGAGGTTTCGGGGTATAGTTTGGAGGAGGTACAAGGGGAAGACTGGTTTGCCACGTTCTTGCCGAAATGTGATCAGGATCGCATACGCACTTTGTTTTTGCAGGCCATCGATGATATTCAAACCCGAGGCAATGTTAACCCTATTGTCACCAAAGATGGATGTGAGCGCGTGATAGAGTGGTATGACAAAACCCTCAAGGACGCTGAAGGAAATACTGTTGGTTTGCTGTCTATTGGGCAAGACATCACCGAACGCAAGCAGGTGAAGGAATAGATCAAAACATATTAAATGAGGAGATTCACACAGTATACACTTCCCGTTCCCGGGCGATGATAATATCGAAAGCAGGAGATTGCTGCCGGAGGGAGGCTTCGATGTTGAGCAATTCGTCGTCCGTCCTGAGTGGTTCATGGTGAGTGAGGAGTACTTTTTGCGCTCCCATATTTTTGGCATTTTCGATTGCCTGAGTAAATGTGCTATGACCCCGCCCACGCATGCTTTCATACTCTTGAACCGTGTATTGCGCATCGTGTATAACTACGTCATAGTCAGCACCCCACATTTTATATGAGTCGCCTTTTGTAGCTTCATGATCAGTCATTAAGGCGATCTTTTTACCATTGCGGGATATAGAATATCCATAACAATTTCCCTCATGGTTATTCGGAAAGTACGATATTTCAAATCCGTTAACAGCTATCGGTTCTTGTGTGAGGGAATGAAAGTACCTTTGAGACTTGAGATTGTGATCATCAATAGAACGAAATGGCCCAAAAGAATAATCAAAATAGTGATTCAACTGACGCTTGAGTCTCTTTACCGTCCAGGGAGAATAGATGTGCAAGTGCGTATTTGGGAGAAAAATTGGGATAAAATAGCCGATACCCTGCACGTGATCCCAGTGAAAGTGGGTAAAGAAGAGGTGATAGTTTCCGGATTTGTGGGATAACGAATCACTATATCGCCCGATACCGAATCCTGCATCAAATAAAAGAGAGTCATCGCCATTTTTGATCTCAATACACGGAGTATGAGTCCCAAAAATGATCTGATCGCCTTTAGGAGCACTAATTGCCCCCCGAGTTCCCCAAAATATAATTTTCATACTCTCAATCCCAAACCGGACAGATTCAATTTATATCTTTACAATCTCATCTTCTTCGGGGATAAGCACTTCCAGGGGATGAGATTCACTCAAACGTCTGGCATTTTCCAACTTTGTGAGGATTGCCTGATCATTGTCCTCCGGGGCATGGTGACCTAAAATCAGTTTTTTAACCCTGCATTCCAGGGCTAATTTTACAGCCATCTCTTCCGTGGAGTGTCCCCATGTTTCTTTACCTTTGATCGTCTCCTCATTGAAATGGGTATCATGCAGGAGCAAATCGGCATCCTTGCAGAAATCATTTAATCCATGGTAATAGCGTTTTTCATCCTCTTTGGTATAATTTTGCATCCCATGTCCCAGATAATTGTTTTCAATGGGGGCCGTATCCGTCAAAATCACGATGGATTTACCAGCATATTCAATTCTGTATCCGAGATCATAGCCAGGATGATTCAGTTGATATGTGCGAATAGTATACTCCCTGGTTATTCTGGATGAAGGCACATCCTGGTCCCACTGAACGGGAGGTGGTATAATGAATGCTTGCTTTTCTGTAACCGTTGTGAACTCAATTTTTGCCGGAAGTTCTGAATAATTCACCGGGAATGCGTCGGTCTGAAATTGATGTTGAAACAGGTCTTCAAATGTTTCCTTAAACGAGGCAGATCCCCAAAATCTTGCATATGTGTTCGGATGATAAAATGGTTCAAAAAAAGGGAAAGAAAGGATATGATCCCAATGAGAATGGGTTAGTAAAAACGTGAAATGATGAGTATGTTCAAAAACCCGGTGCCCTTCCCGGAATAACCCTGTCCCTCCGTCAACGTAAATAGGGAATAACCCTTTCGCCCATACTTTATACGAGGTCGTATTGCCGCCAAACCTGATAAACTCCTGATCGAGTATCGGGCGAGAACCTCGCGTGCCAAATAATTGAAAATACA
>CAZYTI010001041.1:0-2289 GCA_964650065.1 uncultured bacterium | reverse complement strand
CAATACAGCACGCTCCCTGTACAACGCGATGCGGGAATAACAACCACAAAGAGGCCGAGATTTTGTTCACTGGTATCTGTAACATTGCCGACATAGGCCAGCACATCTCCCCGATCGACATCCAGTATCAGGGCAGCAGCGTTTCGAATGATATTCTGTGAAAGATGGCGGTGATGTCTCTGAAGAACTTCAGTGGCGCGGATCTGAAGCGATTTATTGAGTGTAGTTTCTATTCTGGAATTGGGTAACGTTTCCTTCTGTTGGGAAAGAGATTGTTTTATACGCTGTAGAAGATGTGGAGCCAGCATGGGAAGGGATACCGGTCTTTGCGGAAGAGGTTCTTCAATGGATAAAGCATGGGTCATCGTGTCAATGATGGCTGCCTCCAAGAGCCGCTCAAGAAGTCCGTTCCGTTTTAATAAAAGGTGTTGGCGATTCCGTCCGGGATGGATCAGGGAGGGGCTGTTGGGTAGTACGGCAAGCATAGCCGTTTCTGCCCAGGACAATGAGCCAGGATCCCGGCCAAAATAACGCCACGCCGCTGCTTCAATACCCACGACGTTTCCGCCAAATGGTGCGTGGGAGGCATAGAGCTTCAGTATTTTTTCCTTTTTTGTCGTCAGTTCCATACGGAGTGCCAGGACCATTTCGATCATTTTTTCCCAGATGGTCCTGGAACGTCCGGCCCGGGATAACCGCACGACCTGCATACTGAGCGTACTGCCGCCGCTGACGATCCGACCGGAGATCAGGTTGTCACGAAGCGCTCGGACCAGGGAAACCGGATCCACGCCGGGGTGATGGAAAAACCGGTGATCCTCATACATCGTGATGGCGGAGATGAATTTACCGGGAATTTGATCCATGAGAGGGAATCGCCATTGTTCATCTTCCGCAATGGATGCTCCCAATAGATGTCCGTTCCGATCCAGAAGAACAGTTGAAAACGGGGATTCAAACTTCGGTACGGGCAGGAGGAGAAAGAGAAAAAATAGTAGGGCAACGATTCCGTATATCCACATGAGCTGTCTGTAGACCGGTCCGATTTTTAACAGGAACAGAATTTTAATTTTTTTTAACATATTGAGCCAGACTTATAGTTGGGCAGTTGTCCTCAAATCAATAAATATTTGTTTCTGGTTACTGGTTAAACAATAGAATTGGTATAAATTATTTTCCAGCACCCAGTAGCCAGAAACCAGTAACAGAATAAATTTTGTTAATCAGGAAAACTAGATTTAAATTACAAATGTTTACCTCAACTAAAGGTTAAGTTTCATTCCCCATCGGGTAAAACCACATTCACCCATCGGCCGGGAACTCTGGCATAAATGGTGGCATCATACATGGTTTCCACTTGTATCGGCGGGAGATAAAAGTGGCCCAGATAACTTCCATTCACCCTCACCCGGAATGTTTTGGCTCTGTCCTGGGCAAGATCAAAATAAGTGTAAATTCGATCATCCCGAATATCCTGGAATTCAAAATTTGAAGCCCCATCATATAAATCCATGTCCATTCCTTCATGATGAATTTCCCATCCGGAAGGCACCAGATGGGAAAGGGCGATCTCTTCATAGGTTCCGGTCGTTCCTGAATGGGTCACCTTGATTTCAACAATCACATCGTTTCCCTGTTCCAGTTGAGTTGGGTCGATCGACGCTTCGTCCAGATCAAGGTATCTGACCTCCAGCTCCATCCCATTCCGGGAAGCGGTTTCCTGTCCCATTCGTGGATTTCCTTCCAATATCAATCGGGGATAGAGGGTCACACGGCCACTATTTCTAATCGAAAATAGCGCTGTGGTGTCGAGAGTCACCGATAACTCCTTTTGGATCATGGGATATTCTGTGGAAATTTCAGTTTCCCTGTTCCGGCCCCAAACGTACTTGAACTGCATCGTTGATGACCTGCCGGCAATACCCGCATGTCGGGCAAGGGCGATCAATGCATAGGCTGTTGTCTGTGTACTGAGCCATTTTTCACTGCTCAATGTTTCAGAGATTTCCTTAACGAGGAGGGAGGCTCTCCTTTGATCGTTTATCAAACTCAGGCTCTCCAGGACCATGGACTTGTCCCGTAACTCGGAGCCATAAGTATTGGACAGTTCCCTGTAGGGTGTGATCACGATATCTCCTCTTGTAAGAGAACGTGCGGCTTCCGGCTGGCCTGCAAGTTGATAGGCGGCCGCCAACTGAAAACGCGCCGTGGTTGGGAGGTTGTCCATTTCTTTCAAACGATTCATCGTACCCATTTCCGGCCTGTCGGCCAGGGCGAGGGTATAGAGCC
>CAZYTI010001040.1:0-2291 GCA_964650065.1 uncultured bacterium | reverse complement strand
GAGGAGGCCTTCACAGATCATACCTGTTTGATCTCCGTCATGCTGGCCAACATTGAAACCGTATCCATACAGCCGATCCGGGAGATGGTGAAAATCGCCAGGGAAAAGCATGTCCTCTTTCACACGGATGCTGTGCAGGCCATTGGGAAGATCCCTGTGGATGTGGAGGCCCTGGGTGTGGATATCTTGACGCTCTCGGCCCACAAGGTCCATGGTCCCAAGGGGGTGGGGGCGTTGTATATAAAGACGGACGTTCCATTGGAAGGACTGATCCAGGGGGGCGGTCATGAGGGCGGGGTGCGGTCCGGAACCGAGAATGTGCTGGGAATCGCCGGTTTTGGGAAGGCCATGGAATTCGTGCCTCAATATATCGCCCGGACGAAGCAGGTTCAGAAACTGCGTGACCAGTTGGAAACGGGCCTTCAAAACATTGTTGAAGGTTGTCGCCTCAATGGTCATCGTAACAAGCGACTCCCCAACACCCTCAATGTGACACTACCCGGTTATCGGGGTGATTCCGTTGTCCTGGAAATGGACAGGCGAGGGGTGTGCTTTTCTCCGGGATCGGCGTGCCATGCCGGTTCGCCCGAGCCCTCCCATGCTTTGTTAGCCATGGGACTCACCGAGGAAGAGGCTCACTGTGCATTACGGTTTTCGCTGGGATATGAGACCCATGAGGAGGATGTTGAGACGGTCCTCGAACTATTTGAGGAAGTCATTCATCAATCGAAACACATGGTGCGATTTGTTTCGTGTAAATAGTTAAAAATTAATTTTTATACCTGTCAACGCTTCTGAAACATCCCATAAAGTCAAGTATTTTTTTCAGAATCTCCAAATTATTGATCAATTGCCGGACATTAAGTCCTGGTTTGACCTTTATCCTGTTCAATGAATGAAAAGGGACGTTACGAAACTTTTTCCCTATGCGCATCGTGCAACATTAATAAAGATCGTTCGTGAAGTCCGTGGCAGTGTTAGAAGTTTTATTGTGTCACATAAATAGGTAATAATTTCTCTGTGTGCTCTGTGGTTTTCTGTGGTTAATTTTTGACAAAACCAATCGTGTCAAGAGGAGGACATCATGAAAGCAGTATGGCAGGGTGAGGTGATCGCTGAGAGCGACAAGACCATCATCATCGAAGGCAACCACTATTTTCCACCCGATTCCGTTAAGAGAGCGTATTTGGAATCCAGCGCAACCACATCGGTTTGTCCCTGGAAGGGGACAGCGTCCTATTACAATGTTGTCGTGGAAGGACAGGTCAATAAGGATGCCGCCTGGTATTATCCCGATCCCAAGGAAGCCGCATCACAGATCAAGGACTACGTTGCATTCTGGAGAGGGGTTGAAGTGCGGTCCGATTAAGCTATCGGTATATGTAACCAGGAAAGAAGGGATTCATTGAGCCATTCAGGAGAAGGGATTTTAATCTCTTTTGCAGTCTTGGTGTGGATATTAAAATCACAAAAATAAATTGAACCGAAAAGGGAGTCTTTCACGATGTATGGAAAATATTTTTTCTTTTCTGTCTTTTCTCTACTCATTGTCTTTATCATCGGCTGCAATCGTCTTAAATTCGAAAGTCAATGGTCGAAGAATCCGATATCTGTGGATGGGAACCCATCGGATTGGGAGAGCAAGGCCCTGAACGAATTGGAAGAAATGTCTGTGTCATTGGGATTGTGTAACGATTCCGACTATCTCTATCTTCTGATCCGCGCTGAGAATCCCATGATAGCAGAAAATCTCAGGAGAGCAGGCATTTCATTGACTTTCTCAAATAAAGATGTGAAGGAACAACCGTTTGGTCTCCATTATACCGGGAGTGATACGCTCTGGCCCGATTTCGATCCCAATGACAGTTTTTGGGAGACGCTCACACCGGAACAGCGATCGCGATACAGAAGACGCCAATGGGAATTGAAAAATAGGGTCAGGGTCGTTCATGGAGAACGATCTCTGGAGATAGCTCCGGATGGAACCATGGGGATTGCTGCTGACCTGTTATCAGAACGGGGCATTTTAAGTTATGAGTTCAGGATACCGATTCAGATTGCTGAGAATCGGCCATATGCCATCGATTCCCGATTGGGGGAAATGATTGGTATTGGAATCAAATTGGGCAAGATTGAAACGGAAGATATGCAAATGATGGATCCATCCGGATATTCAGAACGTGGGATGATGGGCGGGGGAAGGATGAGAGACCGCGGAGGCCGTGGGATGGGCATGAAGCCCGGTATGAGATCAGCGTTTAAAAGCGAAATGTGGTTCGATGTGGTTTTGG
>CAZYTI010001039.1:0-2296 GCA_964650065.1 uncultured bacterium | reverse complement strand
CTGTTTTGTGCATCAGAGGGATCGAATCTCAAGTCCCAGAGAACCCGGTTTATGCCGGATTCACCGGCTGCAAACAACGTCCTCCGGTTCTGGCCCGTAAAATCGTGAATTTCGATTCGGACATCTCCTGCCTGCCTCGATTTCAAATAATAACTGATGAGTCCTCCACTGATCAGCTTTCCCCGGACAAAATTCCGGTTCTCAGGGATGTAGGGAGGATTATCTCCGGCAAAATAGAGGTGACCCCGGACGCCGCCGCGACTGGCATCTTCCCAGAGGGTTGCACATCGCTGATCAAAAATGTGCGCTTCAGTTTGAAGAATCTCATCATTCAGCTGCTGCAGAGGTGTGATGTCGTCCAGAATCCAAAAGCTGCGGCCATGGGTTCCGGCAATCAGGTCACCGTCTCTGGGATGAATGACCAGGTCGTGAAAGGCCACAGTGGGCATGTTATTCATAAACCGGTGCCATGTTCCACCCCCATCGAAAGAGGCAAAACAGGCGAATTCCGATCCGGCAAAAAGCAGGTTCCTGTTCTTGATATCCTCCCTGATGACATACATACTATGACCGTGAGGAATATTATTGATGATTCGGGTCCAGGTCTTACCATAGTCGGTCGTTTTAAAAATCCAGGTAGAAAAATCCGCATTTCGATGGCCATCGAAAGTCACATAGCAGGTTCCGGCATCAAAATGGGATGCCTCGATACAGCTCACCCAGATACCCGAGGGCACCCATTTGACGCGTTTCCGTACGTCCTCCCAGTGGACACCTCCGTCTCTCGTCAATTGGACATTCCCATCATCGGTCCCCACCCAGATGAGACCCGGGATCAAAGGAGATTCGGAGATCGATGTGATGGAACAATGTGTCTCTGCACCGGTGACGTCCCGGGTCAGGCCCCCGCTGTCCCTGTTTGTTTTTTCCGGATCGTTGGTGGAAAGGTCCGGACTGATGATCTTCCAATGATGACCTTCATCCACGGTCTGAAAAAGATGGTTCCCTCCCAGGTATAAGGTTTGTGGATTGTGGGGAGACATGACCAGGGGAGCCCTCCAGTTGAAGCGGAACGGTTGACTGATGCCTTCACGGTCCATACGATCCTCAATCCTGGACGTAATCACATCAGCATAATTAACAATGTTATTCCTGTTGGGTCGGGCAGATTCAACCCGTCGGGTCACCGGATCGTATCGGCGAAAACTGCCGTTTTCTGCCTCCGTGTAGATTTTTCGCCAATCTGTGGGATCGACCTGGATGAACATACCGTCTCCCCAGTGGAGCTTCCACCAGGAATCGGTCAAAATACCCCGGACATCTTTGCTGAAACTGGGACCACCCCAGGTGCCGTTGTCCTGAGTTCCACCGTAGACATAATAAGGATCCCGCATATCAACACCCAAGGCATAGATTTGACCGATGGGCATGTTGTCGAACAGAATAAACGTCTCCCCGTGATCGAAGGTCAGGGTCAGTCCCTTGTCTTTCCCTAAGTAATAACGATCTCTATTTGTGGGATCGATCCACATGGCATGATAGTCGAGCCCTCCTTCGAATTCGATGCCCCCTGTACGAAAGGTCCTCCCACCGTCCTCCGAGAGCTGAATCGTGGTGGTCAGTACATAGACCCTTTGATCATCCAGGGGATTGATTCGAATTTGACTGTAATAGAAAGGACGGTTGTTATACCGGTTCATGTACGTCCATGTTTCACCCCCATCCTCGGAACGGTAGACACCCGATCCCAAGAGTGCCATGTTTTCGTATTCCGGACTCTCCTGCCTCGGCTGAAATTCATGTTCCATGAGGGCCATTAATATTTTGGGATGACTCCGACAGATGTCGAGGCCGATACGCCCGGTGTCTCCTTCCGGCAGTCCCCGGGTCAATTTCACCCAAGAGGCTCCCCCATCTGTTGTCTTGAAAATTCCACCATTGGGACCGCCGCTGTCAAATCGATAAGGTTTCCGGAGTCTCTGATAGAAGGCCACATACAGCGTATTGGGATCTTCCGGATCCATGACCAGATCTGTGGCTCCTGTTTTTCCATCGTCGGGCAACCCATTCGTCATTTTGATCCAGTTTTGTCCGCCATCTGTCGTTTTGAACAACCCTCGATCGCCCATATACCCCCAGAGGTTTCCAATGGCTGCCACGTATACGACATCGGCATGGGTCGGATCCATGACGATACGGGCGATCTGGTACGTGTCGGCCAGGCCCATATGCTGAAATGTCTTTCCACCATCGGTAGATCTATAGATACCATCGCCCCATGCCACAGTGTTCCGGT
>CAZYTI010001038.1:0-2301 GCA_964650065.1 uncultured bacterium | reverse complement strand
TTTCTCTGAGAATCGTTATCTTAAAGGTAAGGGCCGGTTCGATTATTTTACCCTGTTCTATGAACCGGATGAAGAGGGAACTATTGAATATTCCCTACAGATCCAGGGCCTCCCCAATGAAATCAATACGGATAACAATTCTCTAAGCATGTTGATCGACACACAGAAGGATACCATTCGCGTTCTTTATTTTGAAGGTCGACTCCGAAGTGATTTTAAATTTATCAAACGTGCCTTGGAAGGGGATCCGATCTTTGAAATTACATCGGTCAGCCGAACAGGAACGGATAAGTATTATCGACAGGGTATACGCAAGCCCGATGAACTGAGCAAAGGTTTCCCGCTTACTGAAGAAGCGTTGTATCGTTATAAGGCTGTCTTGTTCGGGGATCTTGAGGCGTCCAACTTCACTGCTCAACAGTTTGAAATGGTCGAACGATTTGTACGCCGCCGGGGGGGTGGTTTTATGATGTTGGGCGGGCTCAACTCCTTTTCAGAGCGGGAATATTGGGATACGCCTATCGCAGATATATTGCCTGTGGAGATTGATCCGGTGCGTAATCGCGATGCACAAGCGGTCCTCTCTCGACAAATTGAACCTGACAGGGATGATGGTTTTCAATTTATGCCGACGGAAATGGGACTGGAAAGCCCAATTTTAAAACTGGCATCCGAACGAAGTACGAATAGAGCAGTCTGGCACGAAATGCCCAGGCTGACGAGTATCAATTATTTCAGTGGGGTCAAACCGGGCGCAACGGTACTGGCCAATAAACCTGTCGATGATCATGGCGGGGAAGAACCGTTACTGGTGATTCAACGGTATGGCCGGGGACGGAGCGCCGCTTTGGGAACATCGAGCACTTGGCGATGGAAAATGTTGTTGGACGCTGAGAATAATCGGCATGAGCGTTTTTGGAGTCAGATGGTTCGTTGGTTGGTGACCTCAGCGCTGGAGAACGTGAATATAGAGATAACGGATAATGTGGTTGAGCCTGGAGAAAATGTACCCATTCGCGTCAGTGTATTTGATGATGATTTTAATCCTTTGAACTTTGTGGAAGTGAAGGGACACATCACCGATCCATCGGGTCAGGATATTGAGATTCCTTTTCACCCCGAGCTCATTCAAGAGGGTGATTATATTTCAGAATTTGTGCCGAATTCGCAGGGTGTATATGCAATTGAAGTGGTTGTGAACCAGAATGGAGATAATATCGGATCGAGCCGTCAAAGCATATTGGCCCGGCCCTCCAAGAAAGAATTTTACGATGCCACACTCAAACAGGAATTCTTGGAAAATCTGGCCAGAGAAGCCGGTGGCATGTTTTACACGCCCCAGGAGGCTTCCGAAATACCCTTCAATTTAATAAATCGGAAATCAGAAACATCCATCACGAGGACCAAGTACCTATGGGATATGCCTTTTATATATCTCCTCATGATTCTTTTACTCTCTGCAGAATGGTGGTATCGGAGGAGGAGAGGGCTTCATTAAATACTGAATTTATTAGCCTTTTTATTTCTTTATGGAAATTCCAAATTCCAAAACACAAATGACAAACAAATCAAAATGACCAAATTCCAAACAGAAACAAATTTATCTCGTTCCGGGGCCGTATCAAAAGCCCTAAAATTGATGATTATTTGGACGTAAGCACAATATTTTATCTCCAAAAATCGACTTATGATACGGCCCCGGAATGCAGTCGTCGACGCTCTGAGTCGAATTTCCGTCATCTCCACTGGACGCTGGAGCGTCCTGAATGCATTACCACGCAGAGCGTGGTAATGAGGTGAGACCTTGCTGAAGATATCATATTATATGTTTGTTGTTAATTCCTGCAAATTTAAAACGCTTGTCATTCTGAACAGAGTCCCGATTCTAAGTGGAGAAAAAGATTAAAACAATCTTGAAAACCATTTTAATTTTTATATCGCTCATGTTTCCAAAATTCCATGATCATCTTTCTGCACAGGTTGTGGGACAGAATTATGCCTTACTCATCGGTGGTCTTGGAGGGGAGAACAAGTACTCCGAGCGGTTTTATCAATTTCTAATGGATAGCCGGAAGGCATTCATCGAAAACTTTCAGTTTTCTCAGGATCGTGTGATCGTTTTGGCAGAGACGCGATTCCAGGAGGATGCATTGGTCGATGATGTTTCAACGGCCGAAAATATTCAGGCAAGGTTGTTGGATTTTTCCATACGGATAACCGAAAATGACGATCTTTTTATCATCCTGTTCGGACACGGTAATTATGATGGGCAACATGCCAAGCTGAATTTCCCCAGACGTG
>CAZYTI010001037.1:0-2306 GCA_964650065.1 uncultured bacterium | reverse complement strand
CTTTCCGCCTACGATGTGGCCCAGACCTGCCACAATAGAAAGTTTCAAAGTTTTGTTCAGCCAGCCTCTTTTTATAAGATGGGCGATGAACAGCGCTATATACGCAGGTTGTGCGACAATGGGGCAATTATTCTTTTGCACTCTCGCAGGTTATTCTTTGGCGAAGATAAAATTTCCGGGCCGAAAAACGATCTTCTGGCTCATTATCAGTACTATGATGATACCGGGACAAATTACTTTGGTTCCATTATATAAACTTATGGCAACTTTTAACTGGGTCAACACATATAAAGGGCTTGTGCTGCCTGCACTTGTAGCTCCTTTCGGAATATTTTTAATGAAGCAGTTCATGCAGTCCATGCCGTCTGAACTGATGGATGCGGCAAGAATTGACGGCTGCAGTGAATTCGGTATTTTCAGGCGTATAATTTTACCATTGGCAAAACCTGGAATGGCGGTTCTTGGTATTTTTACATTCACAGGCACATGGAATACACTTGTCTGGCCTTTGGTGATCGCAAATTCAGACACTATGCAAACTTTGACCGTTGCATTGCCCGCCATGCAGATTAGAGAACAGACAAATTTCGCACTTCAAATGGCTGGTGCGGTTTGCACCGCATTGCCGGTTTTTGTGGTATTTTTTATGCTTCAAAAATATTTTATCAAGGGTATTACCGTTGGCGCACTTAAAGGATAAGGAGATATCGATGCGTAAGATAATTTTTGCTTTGTTTATATTTTGCTGTTCTTTCAGTTTTGCAGCTACAGAAGAACCTTTGAAATTCAGCAACCCCATGGGTGTGGTAAGAAAAGTCCCTTTTGGTTCAAAAACAATGCCTTTCCCGCGCGGCTCGGAGCATCATCCGTTTTTTTACTCTGAAAAGGAAATCGAAGATAAAAAAAGTGACCCTGAAGATGTAAAAAAAGCTCGCAACGAAGCTGACATAGACCCGATTATGGTCTGGTCGGAAGACCAAATCCGAACTGTAATAAAAAACTATGCGGGTTTTGAAATGACGAGATGCCCTCATTGTAAAAAATTGTATCAATACGGCATCACGCTATGGGAATGGGATGTTAACGATCCCGGCCATCTGAAGTGTACCAGTTGCCGGACAGTTCTTCCATCTGAACAATATCCTGCTGACAAGATCGTTACTATCATCGGTCCGGATGGTAAAAAGGTTGACTATCCATATTATCAGGATGATGATGGTGTACGTTATTTTTATTGTTCCAAGATTCAGCAAATCGCTTTTAGAAAAGTCGGTCTTGGGGGTGTTCTGGATTTAGCGGAAGGCTATCTGGCCACTGGCGACAAAAAATATGCCCGAAGAATAGCTTTTTTACTTACACATCTTGCAGGTATTTATCCAACGCTTCCTTTTCACGGCCCCGGAGGAGGCTACGGTGAAGCATCTACCGGATATGTTGAAAAAATTTATGACCCTAATCCGCCACATGAGTATATGTCAGGCAAATGGTATAACACTGCTCCTTCTGAAATATATTACCCCCGGCAATATGCGATTGCATATGATCTGATATATCACAGTGGAGCACTTGAGGACTTAAGTGCTGAACTTGGTTATGATGTCAAAGAACGAATCGAACGTGATCTTTTATATATTGCCGCGGAAATAACCAGCGAACTTCCCTATATTCTTGATAATTATGACCCACATGCTGTTGCCGGACTTGCAACGATAGGTAGATGTCTCAACGACCCGCAGTTGATAAGAAAAAGCATTGATTGGATGGAAAAACTTTTTGAAAATACCGTGCTTCGTGATGGAATGTGGTACGAAGGAGCACGCGGCTACCATTTAATGAGTGCCGGTGGAATAAGCTTTGCTTGTGAAGCATTATACGGCTATAGCGATCCTATCGGTTATGTTGATTCGATTGGATCAAGAATGGATGACTATAACCCTTATGCTCGCTATCCGATAATTAAAGAATACTTTCCGGCATTTTTTGTGTTTTACTGGCCTGATGGTTCCGCCGTCGTCACGGGTGACAGCCATAGAAAATATGTCGATAAATGGAAAGATTATATTGAACTGGCAAATAAGAGATGGGCAAAGGATGATAAGTTAGATATGCTTGACTTCAAAACCGAACCTTCTGAAATATTAGAAGGCGTTGGTTTGGTTTTTATGAGATCAGGAAACCCTGATAATCGTGCACACCTAATTTTTAATTATGGGCCAAGTGCCGGCCATCATCATTATGACAAATTGGGGATCAATTTTTATTCTCTTGATGATTTAAAAGGCAGACATGTCGGAAAGGTGAGAGGC
>CAZYTI010001036.1:0-2306 GCA_964650065.1 uncultured bacterium | reverse complement strand
ATATCCATATCCTGTAGAAGGTCGATCTGGAGTGATACCTATGGTAACCAATGCATCATTATTTTGTGCGAGATCTGCAGCAGCTTTCAAAGTCTTAGTAAAGCGTGCTTTATTTTTAATTAAATGATCTGCCGGGGTGACAATCATGATTCCATCCGGTTGCTTTTTTTGTAAATATATGGCTGCCAAACCAATACAGGCTGCCGTATTTTTTCCAAGGGGTTCGTAGATTACATTTTCCTTCGGCACTTCCAAGAGATGCTTTTCCAGTTCTTCGTTTTGACTTTTTTTGGCCACAATAAAAATGTTTTCCCATGGCACAATCCCGTCGAATCTGGTTAAGGTCGATTGTATTAATGAGTGTTTACCATATATATTTAGAAACTGTTTTGATTTTTGCTCTCGACTCTGAGGCCAAAATCGTGTACCCGACCCTCCAGCCATGATTACTGCATACATATCATTCTCCATTTTAAAAAATGATATTTGACCATTATATTCAAACCAATTGTTTTGACAATTGAAATGAATGATGGGAAATTTAAAAAAGAATGTGTAAAATTGAGGTCTAATTGTTGAATTGTCCAAAATAATTGGTTTGAATATTTCAACTCTGATTGTGAGCTGTCGTAAGGATGATCGAGAAACAGTGTTTACCCCTATTTATATTTTTACAGTCTAAAAATACACACTATTTTTAAAAAAAGCAAGTTAATTAGCGACATGTGTTATCCAAACTTTCGAAGAAATCCTTTGCCTTTGTATCCAGATCCTTTAGGGTACCCGAATTCTCAATGATTACGTCCGCTCTCTTAATTTTCTCTTTTTCGTCCAACTGTGATTGTATTCGATCATTGATTTCTTTTCGTGACCACACATTTTTTTCCACGAGCCATGCAACACGTTTGTCTACCGAAGCTGTAACCAAAACGACGACATCGAACATGGTCTCGATACCTGCTTCAAACAATATCGCGATATCTACAACCAGAATGCCTGGGCTATTCTGTTTTTTAAATTGATCAATTGTTAATGTTAAATCCTCGATCAAAGGAGG
The DNA here is from genome assembly GCA_964650065.1 of uncultured bacterium. GTDB lineage: Bacteria > Zhuqueibacterota > QNDG01 > QNDG01 > DSAB01 > CAZYTI01. Next base: position 1,249 of record CAZYTI010001036.1, on the reverse strand, counting down.
ATGAATAATCCCATTTAAAGCCATCAGTTTTTCTTCACTGGAAAAAACGAGTTTCCCTAACTCACGCCTCAATAGCATACCGGTATCATTAAAAAATTTTGATCCAAATGTCGTCTCGATAGCCATACGAATGCCCTGCCTTGTATCCACCAGGTTTTTAGCCATCAAATCGACATCCAAGACCTGGGCACCACACCGGTCCAATTCTTTAACAAAATGGGTTTTCCCCGATCCAATTCCCCCAGTGATGCCCACAACCAATTTCAGCATCGTATTATTTTTCCTTTAATCTGATGTTTATTCCAATAATGATTAAATCCACTCCCAATACTGCCATCGGACAGTCTGAAAGAAATGATTTTACTGAGAAGGATTCTTCAGGATAATCCGTAACCCACTTTTTAATATATAGAATGAATGCCCTAACTTACCTAAATAGGTGTATTTAAGTATCAATTGTCGTACTCCATCTGGGGAGATGTTTGAAAATCTGTATCATGTTGTAGGTTAGTCATGGATAAGGAAACGATCCGGGGCTATATCAATCGTTTATGATATGAATTTTTTAATTATAGTACAAATTTTCCTTTTTTGCTTTCTCAGGATCGTGATAGTAAAATCCGACACCATTTTTTAGAATGTCTGCATACCGGGGGGCATGACTTACTCGAATAGCCCTATCCATATTTCTCCGGGTGAATTGATTCATGATCTCAAGAACCACAGAGCAATGCTGACCTACTCGTTTTTCCATGGGCCATCCCGATTCATCGTAGGATACAAAGAGTTTTTTCTGTTTTGAAAGACTTAGCAGAAACGGATCTATACCCTGCAATAATAAATCCATGGTCTTTGGTCCGGTCGGTTGATCCAGATAAGGTAAAGGTGCCTCCAGGAGAAAAGGCATGGTATCTGAGAAATCGCCAATCTCTCGATGGGAGAGTCCTCGAAATCCGCTGGGAGAGGGTTCCACATGATTTTCAAAACCTTCCATGGCATTGACGGTCAATGAGGTCATGGTCGCAATTCGCATGGATTTTTGAGGAGCGACAATACAGTTGGTCACTGGAAACATGGTTTCTGCACCGTGAATGTCAATGGTAATATCCACCTTTTCTTGTCGCATGAGTTCCATAGCAGCGAACGTTACCTTCTCCATCAGAAAACCATTCGGTCTTCCGGGCCATGTTCTGTTTGTGTTTCTAACATCAAGAAAAGAAAGAAGTTGTCGGTCAGGATAGTGTACATA
>CAZYTI010001035.1:0-2311 GCA_964650065.1 uncultured bacterium | reverse complement strand
TCCAAACATCTGATGGTGGGGAAAGCTGGAATCCTCAGGCCACCGGGACATCCAAAGAGTTAAATTCGATTTATTTCATTGATGCCAATAATGGCTGGGTTGTCGGAGAGCTTGGTGCCATCCTCAGAACCCTGGACGGTGGGCATACCTGGATCCCTGAAAATAGCAGTGTACCCTTTAATCTGAACTCGGTCTACTTTTTAGACACGAGCAATGGCCTGGTGGTTGGAGATTATGGTACGTTTCTGAAAACCAGTGACGGTGGTGTGAACTGGTTCACTCTCAATCGTGACATACGATCCCACTTGAGATCGGTCTCTTTTATCGATGAAACCACGGGTTGGATCGTTGGAGACTCTGATGCATTCTACAAAACCTACGATGGTGGATCAAATTGGGTATCGCCGACAAAAGGATTGAGTACTGCCTATTTCATCAATGAAAGTACCGGTTGGATCGTAGGAGATGAAGGAACGATTCTTAATACAACTGACAGCGGAATAAATTGGTATTCCCACTGGAGCGGTATCACATTCAATTTTAATGGTCTAATTTTTACAGATACCAAAACGGGTTGGGCCGTAGGTGATAATGGAACAATCTGTAAAACCACGGATAGTGGTCAGAACTGGTTCATCCAGAACGCTTCACTATCCACCAATCTCTATTCGGTCTATTTTGTGGATGATAAAACCGGATGGGTTGTGGGTGATGGTGGAGGAATGGTTAAAACAACCAATGGGGGTGAGAATTGGTTTCAACTCACGAATCCGGCTTCTCAAGCATTGCTATCGGTCTTTTTTATAAATCATCTCATAGGTTGGACCGTTGGAGGTGATGGAAAAATATTCACAACCACCGATGGCGGAGAAAGCTGGTTTTCTCAAACAGGAATTCGATTGAATCATCTTCGCTCTATCCATTTTATCGATGAAAAAACAGGATGGGCTGTAGGAGAAGAAGGCAGCCTCATACACACAAATACCGGGGGTAGATACTGGTATTACCAAAATACGGAGACAACAGAGAGTTTGAATGATATCTTCTTTGTTAATCACAACACGGGCTGGATTGTGGGAAACAATGGGACGATCCTTAAAACATCTGTTTTGCTCGAATGATAGAGAAATGGTCCACTTTATTCCATTATTCGAGCAAAACAGATAATAAAATAATAAAACCGAAGATCTTCACCCTTCGGTTTTATTATTTTCGCCAGAAAAAGGTCGCTTTTAACATGAAGGTTCGATTTTGAATTTCGGTATTACCGGCACCAATCAAACGGCCATCATTGTAAACAAAAAAGAGGTCGCTTCCCGGAGAATAGATCCATCTCAACAGAAAATTGCTGACGACCTTTTCCCGACCTTCATAGGACAATTTATCATCATTCAACTGGACGTATGCTTTAAAATAGAGCTCGGTCGAAAAATAGTAGTATGTGCGAATTCCGAATGTGTTGGTATGAAAACGTCCATGGGGAAGATCGATCAGGTTGTGATTGTATTTCAACTCCATTCTTAAGCGGGGGATACTGGTAATATTACTCTCGAGACCCAGGCGTAAATTCTTTCCTGTAAAATAATTGCCATAGGTCACATTCACCTTCCCCGACAGATCACGGCTCTCATCGCTGTTCAAACGCATATACACATCGTAGCCGGAATAGATGTCCTCGGGTATCAGAAAACCTTCCCTCACTTCCCAGTCGTAATCAAGATACTCATTCTCTTTATTCAAGCCAACCGTGATGCGGGAACTGTTCTGAAAACGAACGGTGGCCGAAGCACTCAATTCACTATCCAACATCATATTATCATGATCCGTTCGATAATTTCCCCTCAGATTGAACCAGAACTGACGTATGACCGATGTGTTTTTGGGCCTCGGATTATAACTCAATGACATGTTGCTATAGCGGTAATCGACACGACGGAGGAATCCTAATTCCGTATTGAATCCGGCCCCCATGTTCTCGTAGGATAAAGAGAAACGCCAGAGATCACTGTTATAGTCCATGCCAAACGTCCCGGCAAAGTTCTTGTCCATGCTGCCGTCAGAATTTCCTTCACTGGGATTAAAAGTGCCTGCAAAACAACTGGAGAGTGTAAAATAATTCGTGATGGGAAAATATCCGTCGATTCCGAAGGACCGATTATACTCATCTGAATTTAAGACCTGCTTGTTCAGTAACATCAAGCCGATGGAACCACGGCTCAATATATCCCTCCGGACACGGAGTACTGTGATGTTCATTTTACCATCGGTTACCCGTTCACCATCACCTTCATCCTCACCATCACCATCATCC
>CAZYTI010001034.1:0-2313 GCA_964650065.1 uncultured bacterium | reverse complement strand
TGCTGGCGCGGGCAGGATCCTTCCCCTCAAACAAGACAACGGGTATGAGGGTATTCCCCACCGTGTTGAGACACATAGCACCGATACCCAGCAGGATGCATGCCATAAAAGCCATGGAGTAATTGGACGCAAAACCCAATAAAAACATACTGCCACTGGTGACGATAAATCCCAAAATGGCCAGAGGTTTGTAGCCTAACTTGTCGACCAGAGGACCGATAAAGAGCTGAACAATACAACTTGTCAGCATCAAGGCCATGACCAGAGATCCAAACTGGCCTTCGTCGATGCTCAGGGCATCCATGAGTTCCACAGAGATGGCACCCAGGATAATAAAGCAGATGGCCAGGGTAAACACAGACATGATAGCGACAACTGCGGTCATTTTTCTCATTTCTCTTCCCTCCTCCTTTTTGAACATTTATTTACCACGGAATATCACAGAACAACACAGAAAAAAAAGATGATAAATAGGGAGAAAATATAATATCTTTTTCGAAATATCTGTTCCCTGTTTTATTTCTGTGTATCTCTGTGTAAATCAGTGGTGAATCATTTAAATTAAAAAGTAATATCGATATGTTTCCGCTTTTCTGCCGATTCCAAGATTGCATCGCAGATCACGGCTGTTCGGTAACCATCTTCAAAGGTTGCACCGTACGGAGCGACCTCTTTATCGTTGACGATACAATCCAGCAGATGGGTTATTTCGTGTACGAAGAGATGCTCCCAGCCTATGATATGACCATGGGGCCACCAGTTTTCCCACCAGGGATGGTAAGCCTCGGTAACCAGGATATTATGAAATCCCTGGGTCTCTTTGGGCTTCTCATCGATCCAGAAGACCTGAAGCTCATTCATTCTCTCCAGATTAAAATAAAAGGATCCCTTTTCCCCGTTGATTTCGATGATTTGGTGATTCTTCCTGCCTCCGGCAAAACGGGTCGCTTCCAGCGTACCTATTGCACCATTCTCAAACTCAACAGTGGCCACAAAGGCATCGTCCACATCGACCTTGCCCATTCCTCCCCCTTGGGGAAGAGGACGTTCCTGAATAAATGTGGCTGTCACACCACTGACGCTTTTTATCTCACCCACCAAAAAACGGCCCAGATCGATAATATGTGCCCCCAAATCCCCCAGAGCTCCGCTGCCAGCTGTCTCTTTTTCCAGACGCCATATCATGGGCGTCTGGTAATGGGGCATGATCCACTCCTGCAGGTACTGGGCGCGAAAGTGGTAGATTTGTCCCAGAGCTCCGCTGTCAATGAGATTTTTTGCCTGGCGGAGGGCCGGTAGGAATCGATAATTGAAGGCGACCATATGCTTGATATTTGCTTTTTCAACAGCATCCAGCATGGTTTTGGCTTCCTCGGCATTTCTTGCCAGGGGTTTCTCACAGATGATGTGCTTTCCCGCCTGGGCGGCCGCAATACACGGCTCGGCATGGAGATTGTTGGGAGTACCGGTGTCCAACAACTGGATTGCGTCATCCTCCAACATCTTCCGCCAATCCGTGTAATAATTGTCATAACCATACCGACGGGCAGCCTCGGCAGCCTCATCTTCATAAAGACCGCATATACCAATCAACCTGGGAATAGCAGGAGGTGGATACATCATATAGGGTATTTTCTTGTAGGCATTGGTATGCGCTTTTCCCATAAAAGCATAACCCAACATGCCTATTCCGATTTCTGGTGTATCTCCTTTGGCCTTCTCGCCAGTCATGGTGGTAAAACCGGTTTCTTCACTCATCGTACATCCCTCTTTTTAATTCTGTGGTTCATTTTTAAACACTACTCGTTCCCGAAGGCCGCATCAAAGGCAACCGTGGATGGTGTAAAATCCTGTTTCCGTAACATTTCCAGTGCTTCTCGTGCACCATATTCCCGGTCCATACCCGAATCCTCCCATTCTATGGACAGGGGACCCCTATATCCGATGCGGTTCAGGGCGCGGACCAGAGGATCCCATTTGACATCACCCCTTCCCGGAGAAACAAAATCCCATCCTCGCCTGGGATCTCCAAAATCCAAATGGGAAGAGAGTATGCTGTTTTGGCCCGTGAGAATCCTTTGCATGCATGTGGAAAATGCGATCGTTGAATGCCTCAATAAAGGCCACCGGATCCAGAAACTGATGAATAAAATGACTGGGATCAAAATTGAAACCGAAATTTGAATGAAAATCAACGGCTTCCAGAGCACGTTTTGCCGTGATCATATCGTAGGCGATCTCAGTAGGATGGACCTCGAGACAAAATTTCACGCCCTCCTTTTTGAACACCTCCAGGATGGGCAGCCATCGATT
>CAZYTI010001033.1:0-2317 GCA_964650065.1 uncultured bacterium | reverse complement strand
ATAGAGCTGCCCTTGAACAGAAAGCTGATATTGTGGTCATGGTTCATCCCGATTACCAATATGACGCCACCAAAATTTCCGAGTTGATCACTCCGATCGTTCGTGGGGAATGTGATACCGTATTTGGTTCACGCACGCTTAATAACGGGGCGCTCAAGGGAGGAATGCCTATCTATAAATTTATCGGTAACCGCTTTCTAACCTTCATAGAAAATCTCATTCTCCGTCAACATCTGTCAGAATATCACACTGGTTTGCGAGCATACAGCAGTCGTTTATTGAAATCGCTTCATCTTGCCCTAAATTCGGATGATTTTGTGTTTGACACAGAAATTATTGTCCAGAGTGTTGCGCTCGGGTACAAATTTCAGGAAATTGCAGTCGAAACCAGATATTTCCCGGAGGCTTCATCCATCAATTTCAAACGCAGCGTTGAATACGGTGTCCAAACGTTATTAACTTTAGTCAAGTATCTGTTGCATACATCAAATACCTCACCTTCAATGCAATTTGAACCTAAAAATAGTCAATGATGTGCCTTCACATCACAATTACGTATCACAGATCCCTATGTATCGCGTATTATGATAAATATCTCTGAAGTAATAAAGCTTATCTCACAATACGGCGACCAATGGATTATTATTGGTTTTGGTTTTCTGTTTTTCTTTTGGATTGCTTCCGAACATCGCATCTGGCTTCCCTGGTGTGTTCACCATTCTATAGCGACTGACATACTTATCATTTTCGGGAGTTCGATGTTTATCCTGGTGCCGCTTACCCAATTTGGAGCGCCTGGAGGTCACGATTTCTATTTTCATGTTAGCCGGGTTGCCGAACTAAACTGGCTCTTTCGTGACGGCCATTATTATGCCCGCTGGGCTTCCGATTTTAACTACGGTTTCGGGTATCCCTTGTTTAATTTCTATCCATCGCTGATTTATTATCCTGCTCAAATCTTCCGTGCATTCGGGGCTGGAATTCTTGATTCTCTTAATTGGGTTATCGTGAGTGGGATATGGTTTTCCGGAATATTTATGTATCTGTTAGGGAAAGAATTTTGGGGCAGATATGGTGGGGTTGCTTGTGCAGTGGCTTATATCTACGTGCCTTATCGAATTGTAAATTTATATGTTCGAGGAGCAATCCCTGAATTCTATGCAATGACATTCATGCCCCTGATTTTTTGGACTTTCTATAAGATCATCCGTACAAAACGCTTGATATATGTGGTGGTTGGAGGGATTTCGTATGCACTTATTATTCCATCGCATAACGTGACAGCCATATTTTTCACGATTTGTCTTATCGGGTATAGTCTTTTCTTACTGATCGATGACATAATAACTATTGGAAAAGATTGGAAGAGGATAATCCAACATGGGGGATATCTTCTCATCACTGCTGGACTTGGGATAGGTTTGAGCGCAATCTACTGGCTTCCGGCCATGTATGAGAAACAATTCGTAAAAATCAGCAGCCTGCATACGGAATATCATGATGTCGCAATGCACTTCGTCTATCTCTCCCAATTCTTTTCCCGGTTTTGGGGTTACGGAGCAAGTGGCGAAGGCCCCAGGGATGGAATGTCATTTCAACTCGGCATAGAACATCTCCTCCTTGTTGTGATTTCAATTGCTGTGGTTTTCTTCCTGCGGCGTACGTATCCCCGACAGCACAATCACGTTATTTTCTATACAGTATTAACCATCACTCTGATGTTTGCGATGACTTCTGCATCATTGGTGATATGGCGAACGCTTCCGTTGATCGGATTTATCTCTTTTCCCTGGCGGTTGTTGTCTCTCACAGCATTTGCTCTGTCATTTCTGTGTGGTGGAATATTTCTCATTAATTTTGATGGGTACTTTTCTCGTTGGCGGGAAACTTATCCTGAGTTGTCATTTGGAAATCGAATCGTCCAATTTATTATTATAGGTTTTCTGCTGCTCTTTACTGGAGGATATTGCCGTGTTGGAGATCTTCTTCTGCCTCTTCCTGACGATCGTCTTTCACGAGAATCGCTTCGTCTGGCCAAAGGAGCTGCTTTGAATAACGAATATCTTCCAATATGGGTGGAAGAGCATAGGCCTGAAAATATCAATGGGGGTGACATACAGGTCATAGATGGTAATGCCGAGATATATGATATCTCCACCGATACGTTGTCATATCAGTTCACCGTAGAGGCAAACACCTCGGCGACATTGCGGGTAGGGGCGGTATATTTCCCCGGATGGAAAGCATATAAAGATGGAGAATTGGTATCTCTTGAGCCTGAACATCCCACTGGTCTTTTGATCGTTGACATTCCTAA
>CAZYTI010001032.1:0-2317 GCA_964650065.1 uncultured bacterium | reverse complement strand
AAAAAATATTTTAGCATATGAAAGCGGATCGGTACCTCTAAAAAGGGGAGCACCTGTACGTATTGTTCTGGTTTATCCAAACACCTATTCAGTAGGAATGGCGAATCTGGGTTTCCAAACCGTTTATAGGATGCTCAACGAGCATCCCGAAGTAAGATGTGAGCGTGCATTCATGTATGATCAGTCATATGGATGCGATATTCGAACCTTGGAATCTCAAGAAAATGTGAATCATTTTCAGGTCATTGGTTTTTCCATTTCGTATGAACTGGATTTAATCAATATTATAAAATTTCTTTTAATCTCCGGCATACCAACTTTGGCGAGGGATCGAAGTGACAGGGATCCACTGGTCATTGTCGGGGGCGCCGTTGCCGGTCTGAATCCTTCTCCTCTCCTTCCGATCATGGATGGCCTCCTGGTGGGAGAGGGGGAGGGAGTTTTTTATCAAAAGGGAGACATCCTATTTGAAGAAGGTAAAAATGAATCTACAAGAGAAAACAAATTACATGCATTGGGAAAAATAGAGGGGTTCTTCATTCCTTCGATACATCATCGCATTAAAAGAAGGACAATCGAATCCATCAACGATTATCCGATTTATACGCCTATCATTACCTCTCTCAGTCATTTTAATCGCATGTTTGTCGTTGAGGTAAGCCGGGGATGTCCAAGAAGCTGCTACTTCTGTGGAGCTGAAAAAATATATCGACCCTATCGATATCATGATATGGAATCTCTGCTGCATACGGTGAAAACTAAAAATCCAGGTGCAACCCGAATCGGATTGGAGGGATCCGGTTTATCGGACTATGCTGATTTCCAGAAGTTGTGTCATCGTCTGATTGAAATGGGAAAAGAAATTTCTCTCTCGTCCATTCGTCCAGATGTGATCACTAGAGATTGGCTCAACTTAATGGAAAGAGGAGGAATTCGGACACTAACGATAGCACCAGAAACCGGTTCGGAAAATTTACGATATCTTATTGGTAAAAAGATTAGAAATCGTACATTAATTAATTTGGCAAGATTATTGACAAAATCGAAAATCAATATGCTTAAGCTTTATTTCCTTATCGGTTTACCAAATGAGAGAGAAAAGGATATACAGGATATAATTGACCTGGTTCTGGAGATGTATGATATCTATGCGAGATATACACCCAATAAGAGGATTCGGATCAGTGTGAATGCTTTCATCCCAAAACCCTTTACAGAATTTCAGTGGTCGTCCATGGACACAGAAAAAGAGTTGTCTTTAAAAAGAAAATTGATTTATCAAGGTCTAAATAAGAAAAAAAGATTAACAGTTGTTTCGAAGAGTGCCAAGGAAGAGCTACTTCAGGGTATTTTATCTTTGGGTGATGAAAAAATAGGAGCGTCTATCATCGAAGCCGTAAGCAACAGATCAAATTGGAAACGGGTGCTCAAAGAAAAAGGATTGTCGGTTGAGTCAGTAATTCATCGTGAACGATCCTTTGAGGAGTCGCTCCCATGGGATTTTATTGAAACGAGAATTTCGAAGAAAAAAGTGTGGGACAGATATCAGAAATATCGAAATGAAAATGTGATTTAATATAGGAAAAAGGAGATTGAAAATGGAGCACAATATTACTACAGACGGACAAATTGAATTAATTAGAGCACAGAAGTACATTGTCCATTATTTTGATAAAAATGGTGCCCTTCGATCGGGTCGACTCATTCGAAAATTCGAAAAGGGGACTCAAAAGGGTATGTGTGAAGTAGCTGATTATAAAGGACATAAGCTTGTACCCGATCGCGTTCGAAATATTGAATCCATAGCAGAGTGATCGTCGTCATCAATTTCTTCGTTGATAAAAAAGACGGCTCTGATGGTGCATCCGGGTTTAATTTGGAGTTTTTTAAACAGATCGAGACTTTCCAAAGACTGGATACATCCTGCACCGTCCTCATGGGATCCATCACCCATATCCCATGAGTCGAAATACCCTCCGATCACAATCACTTCGTTGGGTTTTTCCGAACCTATAATTTCACAAATCACATTCCTGGTAATTTAAAGTACCCACATGAGGGATGTTGTCGTACTGCGTGGTAACGGAGCGAACGATGGCTGCAACGCATATTAATTTCGCAGCTTCAATAACGCCTGAGACACGATGGATTACAGCCGATCCATATGCATTCAATGGACCGTAAAAGCTAAAAGTTTAAATCTGCCTGGAGTCCCACATGTTTCTCGGTATTAGAATTCAAATGATCAAGTCCTGATCATCATGTTGATAGGCAATGATGTTATGTGATTGTCATTTTAGCAGAAAGTTGTATTTGT
>CAZYTI010001031.1:0-2320 GCA_964650065.1 uncultured bacterium | reverse complement strand
AGATGGACTCATTTCTCTGATATCAAAAGAGGGGCCCTCGGCTTGTATGGGACGAGAACGATCCGAAAAAAAATAGAGCTTCTTGGCCTGCCAGGGGAGAAGTCCTTCAGTGACATTGTTAACATCCTTTGGTTCCCTTGGAGGTGTCACCTGCGTCGGAAAAACAATCGGATTGCCAGCCAAATCGAATGCTTCAGTGGCAATGACACCAGCCGCTTGATGATCTCCGTGATTTTCCCCGGCCACATAATTGGGAAGCCACGTGATGATGACTTCGGGACGAGTCAAACGGATCAACCGGATGACCTCCTCCAATATTTGACCATGCCCCCAGCGGCTCAAAGATGCAAAAATATCTTGGCTTGGGGTATCTTTACCGTCAAGGAACCAGATTAAGTCAATGCCAAATGCAGCTGTCGCTTTTCGTGCCTCAATCTCCCGAATGGCTGCCATAGAAGAAGATTGTTCATTCCCAATCATATTGCCCCCTCCACCACCTCGATTGGTATAGATAACAGCAACTTGTTTATTTTCATCAAAGATTGTCTTGGCCAAATAGCCTCCAACTGCAGTTTCATCATCCGGATGCGCAACAATCAGTAGTATATCTACCTTGTATCGTTCGTCCGGTAAAGGATATGACACTCCTTTTGGTGTTTGACTAAAGCCCGTCATCTTAAGACTAAATACAATGTACAATACAAATAAAATTGATTTTAATATCATAAGCTTCCTTATTACATCAATTGTTCAACTCATGCAGATATAGGACCCGCCGATATCGTAATTTCTCTATCCCTCGGCTCGCGGACCTTAAATAACATCCACATGCCGGAGCAAAATGCAAAAATACCAGCCACGATAAACACAACACTGTATCCGTATCGATCTGCCAACCATCCACATAAAATCCCAAGAAGAATAAAGGGTGATGTGATCATGTTGGTCAAGGCAACGTATTTCGGGCGATCCGTTTCACCACAGACTTCAGCAATCATCGACAGCCGGGATACCTGAATCAAGCCAATCGTAAGCGCCGCACCGACGAAGACCAGAATATAAACGAACTCATTTGGTGCAAAAAGTGCGGTTAAACAGGCCCCCAGCGTTGAAAAAGCGACGACGATTAAGTTGACGCGATGACCCAACCGATCGGCCAAGAATCCAAAACCGAAATTTCCCAAAATGAGACTGGCCATCATAGTCATCGTGAACCATCCCGCCCAGCCATCGGACAGAGAGAATTTATCCAGAACATGGACCATGTAAAATGCATCGGCCATCAGAGCAGCCATCATCAAGGCATCAGCGATCAAGAACCGACGATAATTATGCTCTACTTTCAGGATTGCCGGTAGTCGTCTAATAAAATCGGAATGACGTAATTCATGGGTGGGGCAACTCGGTTCTTCCTCCCGGATGATGAGAAGAAAAATATAAGACACCATCATGATTGAAAACGCAGTCAGGAAAAGAAATCCAAAATTGTCAGGAAAATCCACAGCTTCCAGTATATATTTAACGTACCAACCTCCCAGAACACCCAGAAGCGCACCAAGTGTCATCCGAACTGCAAACAAACGTCCTCGTAAGCTGGTCGGTGTGACCTTGGCAATCAGGTCAAACCAACCTGGTAAGTTTAGGCTGCCACTCACTGCGGCGAGGGTATAAAAGGCAAAAAATAAAATTAGATTCATTTTTACACTAAGCCGTCCAACACAAAAAAAACAACAAATGGCGATGAATAGCCATGGGATACGTTGTACCAGCGCAGTACGGATCATTAATGATTTTTTGTAAGGAAATCGGAGCGCATAGTTGGCAATAGAGATTTGAGGAAAGTTGAATCCCACCGTCCAAACGATAGGTATTAACCCGATAGCAATATTGGAGCCTCCAATTTTTTTTACGAACAGCGGCAAAACGGTTGTCAGGGACACAAAAGTCATGGCAAATGAAAACAGTGCTCCATCCAATGAATTGGCGAGGAAATTGTGTCTGACTGTCTTGTGATGACTGTATGACCATGCATTCTTATTTCGCACAGTACACCCTAACATCCTTCGGCTCAAGTGTGATCTCAATTTGCATTCCTGAAACGTTGTCTACAGCCCGTATTGTGGAATCATCAAAGAGTTCCCTAAATTCATATTCATGTCCCCCAATGGGAAGTTGGATCGTGGCCTTGACAGCCTCATCCTCCAGATTTTGAATAATGAGTCCGATATCATCATCCCGCCTCATGATGTCCACACGAATTCGATTTTCTCCCACAACCACAGGTTTTTCGATATCCGAAATCATCTCAACCAAGCCGGGA
>CAZYTI010001030.1:0-2322 GCA_964650065.1 uncultured bacterium | reverse complement strand
TTCCTGTGACGAATTTCCACTTCTCACGTAAAATTTTTCTAGTTTTTGTCCATGTTTATCTGTGACTGTTGTATACAGGTGACGAAACCCTTTCTTAATGTCTATTATGCAAATCTCCTGGTCATCTATTTGGGGAAACGTGATGATTAAATTATTTGTTGCAAATTCAACCCCATACGTTTTATTGATTAAATTTCTCAGATGAATTTCAAAACTATCTTTATCGCCTTCGCCATCGTTTAATGTGCTGTAATCATACTCTAAACCTAAAATTTCACCTTCATCATTCACTCCAATGAGGAGTGTCCCTCCTTCAGCATTGCTAAACGCTGCAATAGATTTCATGATCACGTCTTCTAGTTTTTTATTCAGTTTCGATTCGTTCATATCCCATCGTAATGAAGATTTGAACTCTAAACAGTTATTTTCACCCTCTTCGATACGCTCTTCAAGCGAAACTGAGACTCCCTCCAGCTTTGTTTCAGTGATGTTAGTCAAATAGTCATTAAGTTCATACGCAAGTATCTTTCTTCGTTCTTCGAGGAATTGTTCATAGTTTTCGACTTTCCATAATATTTCATCTTCTGGGATACATTGCAACTTGAGAGCATTGGGAAAGTTTGCTTTGACTTCAATCAGGTAATTCTCCGCTAATTGTGTTGATTTATCCCTGTTTTCTACCTGTGTTAAAATTGCTCGGTTCGTAATCTCTTGGGCAAGAGCGTATTTATGTCTATTGTTCATATTGAACCCATAATCTCGTAACACAGAATAGGCAAAGATATGATCTTTTTCAAGTTGGTATTTTCTCCCCATATTTTGCCTGAGCCCTACTCCAGTTCCAAGACATATCGCATTTTTACTTTTGAAATACCATCTCATAAGGCTGAATAATGGATGTCTGACATCTCGTCCAACAAACTCATCTTTTGAAATTTCAAGTGGTCGTTCAGCTTGAATATTGACGAGTAAGTCGTCAAATGGATTGGGGGAAGTCTTAATAATCCGTAAATCTTTATCAAGTTTTTGCGGTAACTGACTCACATAGCGGTGTCGGATTTGGGAATAATAAAACCACTTCACCGCCTTTTTGATCTCTAATTGACTCAATTTGTCATCTTCTTTTTGATACACGTACGAGATAATTGGCACAAGGGCATAGACAGAGTTTATTTCACTGGAATGATCAATATAGGCGTGGCTTTGCATAATATTCATGACATAATCTAAGACATACTCATCCAGACGTTTCCATGCTGCTTTAAGAGGGTCTAAATTCTCAGGACTATGAAGTCTTTTCATTTCGGAACCGACATTATGTAACACGCCAAGAATCACATACACCATGAAATCTAATTTAAAGACAAAGCCCTTGTTGGTTAATTCATCAAGTTTCTTCTTGAAGAGTTTTCGTGCTTCCGGCCAATATCCTGAGATTTGAGCAAGAGCAAGTTCAGCATCCGTTAAATTGACCCCACTGGCATTCACGATATAAAAAATATCTATGGCATCTCGTATAATCGCAGTGACTGGGATAGACTGCTCGACAAATTCCCGATCCTGGATTGATTTAATGGCATCAAAATGATCATAGATCTTATCTTCAGTCTCATCATCTACCTCTGACGTTTCAGAAAGGGCTTTGACGACATGACGAGCTTTTACGCTATTGGTAAATATATCTGTCAGGCTTACCCATAATGGGCTTTTGCCCATTGTTTTGGGCTTATAGTATTCTAATTCTAACGTTAAGAGATTCACATAGAGATTTCTGATATCGTGTTTGATATCTTTTAGAGTATAATATGGGGGAATCTCTCCGGTCATAATCATATATAATGATGTAATGCGTTGTTGTCCATCAAGGATCAGTTTGACTGCCCCCATTTGCGGATTATACTCTTTTCGCCCTTTGACTTCCGGTGGATTTGCTGTTTCCCATGTTAACAATGTTCCCGTTGGATATTTTTTAATCAGCGAATCAAAAAACGCTTTTACGTGAGGTCGCTTCCAGACATATTCCCGTTGAAATGCTGGAACAAAGAGATGACCTTCATTAATCTTGTCGATAATTTGTTGAATATTCATCTTGTCTATCCCTTTCTACTATATTTTAGTGTTCTAAGTTATACGCATCAATGATCCGATCCCATATTTGGGATCTTTTTCGGAATAGGAATCGTGTACGTCATGATCAGCATTATACGATATTACAGCGAGTGAGGAATCATGTAAAGAAAAATTCTTTCGGAGTATCATCTGAGTTTGTAATTGGGGGCTGAACGTCGTAAATTCGCTGAATATCTTGCGCAGTCCAAACAG
>CAZYTI010001029.1:0-2323 GCA_964650065.1 uncultured bacterium | reverse complement strand
AGTTAAATGACTAAGATAGCAATAATCCAGGAATCTCCAGATTTATTAGATCGGAAAAAAACAATTGAAAAGGCAATCCAACTAATCGAGCAAGCTGTGTCAGCCGGCGCTGAGTTAGTTGTATTTCCTGAAGCATATATTTCAGGTTACCCTGCGTGGATATGGCGTCTACGTCCTGGTGGCGATTGGGATGTAAGTGAAGAACTTTATGCTCGTTTATTAGATAGTGCTGTTGATATAGATGCCGGTGATCTCAAACTTCTTTGTGTTTCAGCAAAGAAAAATAAAATAACCATTGTATGTGGTGTAAACGAACGGGATAGCAAATTAAGTAAGGCAACGCTTTACAACACAGTCGTCATAATTGGGAAAAAAGGAAATATTCTTAATCGTCATCGTAAATTAATGCCGACTAATCCTGAACGAATGGTATGGGGTTTTGGGGATGGCTCTGGTCTAAACGTTGTAGATACCCCAGTAGGAAGAGTTTGAACACTATTGTGCTGGGAAAATTATATGCCGCTCGCAAGATATACCCTCTATTCGCAAGGCGTCGAAATTTATGTGGCTCCTACATACGATAGCGGAGACGAATGGTTAGGAACAATGCAACATATTGCCCGCGAGGGGCGTTGTTGGGTTATATGTAGTGGCGTTGCACTTACCAACAGTGACATCCCTGCTGACCTTCCAGATAGAGAAACTTTGTACCCCGCTACGGAAGAATGGATAAACCCTGGAGATTCTACAGTAGTTGAACCAGGCGGTAAGATTGTAGCTGGTCCTATGCGTGAGGGAAAAGGAATCCTTTTCGCAGAAGTAGATTCAAAACGTGTTGGCATATCAAAACGAGACCTTGATATTGCGGGACATTATTCCAGGCCGGATATTTTTACTCTCAGTGTTAATACCCAGCCACAAAGTCCGATTAAGTTTAAATAAACATGAAATCTAACAACCGCGTCAACAACGGACCAGCGCAAACTACCACGATGGCCGGTTACGCGGAGCCGATATAAGATGAAAAAACAGATAAAAGGCATCTTTTTTGACCTGTTCGGCACATTGCTGATCTACGGGGATATGAGGTCGGCGTGGGCAGAATGGCTGACAGAATTTCATTCTGCTCTTCGTCAACATGGGCTGTTGTTGTCGGAAGATGATTTCGCCAAAAAATGTGACCGATTTTTCGGAAAGGACGCCCCTCCGGAAATGGATAATAACTACACCGTTTTTGAGAGACGCATTCGCGCTCTTTCCGAAGATCTTGGGCTTAAAATCGAACATGTTGAGGTAACCCGGATTGCAAATCATATTGCTGGAATTTGGCAACGGCATATTGAATTGGACCGTGAAGCAAAAACAACGCTTTATACCCTTCAGAAAGGTAAGACACTTGGCTTGATGACCAACTTCGATCATCCTCCTCACGTTCGTAGAATTATGAGGGATCATCAATTAGATGATTATTTTAAGAGCATTGTTATTTCAGGAGACATCGGCATCAAGAAGCCTGATCCCGGAATATTTGAGATGGCTCTCATGCAAACGAATATGCAGCCATGTGAAGTAGTCTATGTTGGCGACACCGATGAAGATATCGTTGGGGCTCGAGCTGCAGGCATTACTCCGATACTGATCCGGCGTGATGGCATCGGCACTGACTTAAGCGCGTTGGATTTTACAGAAGAGACGAGTGCAGAACTACCAGAAAGCTTTTGCGGCGTAGATTCCGATGTAATGCATGTGGCAAGTTTGAGTCAACTGCTCAGTATGTTTGATTGATGTGGATCTATGGATGGCGCACAACCAGGCTGCACCAGAGCGCGAGGGGTGTGCGTCGTGTTGTGTAACATAATAGGTAAATAACTAATATTAATAAAAAAAAAGATATTGTATCGTACAGAGTATCAGTATCAAAGGCTGGCACTTTTTCCTCAATTTGACCATATTAAAGGTTTTTTGAATTGATAAAACATCTACGATGTGGTATATGATATATTTCAAAGCAACGGCACCTGCTACTTGGACTGCTCACCCATCTTCGGGCTTTGATGATGCAGATACTAGCAAGAAGTGTACGGTTGTGTTGTTGTTAATATTTCTAACCCATTATTGATTAAAGGAAATTATCATGAAAAGAGGAAAACTTACATGGAGAGCGTTGCTGTCGATTATTATTGTCGCTATTTTCACAATGGGAGTGGTTGGCATCGGCACCTCAGGAGAACACCCGAAAGGGGAACATCCGAAAGCGGATCAATCGAAATCTGAGCATCCGAAGGCAGAAAAACCGGAGTCGGAACAAAGTATGCAACAAAAG
>CAZYTI010001028.1:0-2326 GCA_964650065.1 uncultured bacterium | reverse complement strand
TTATCATTATGTGTCTGAACGAAAACCCTTTAAATCTCACCACCTTTGTATATGGGGGCCGGTGGGATTTTCCTAATCCATTGTAATTACATTTATCCTGTTAAATAATAATGTTGGAAAAAGCCAGCTTTCAGATTTACATGATTCAACACATCCATCTCAATATTAAAGCATTCTGGTTGCGTTATCTAACCTATTGCAAATTTAGGATTTATTATGATGGAAAATAAAAGAATCTTGTTCATCCTGTTCATCCTGTCTGATTTTTTGTCCTGTACTAAGGATCCGGTTAGAGATCTTCATCGCCCAGATAATATTTTATGATAATAGGTCGGTTCAGGGTGTTTGGTTTTACATTCAATTTTTCCACATCACGAGGTAATTCGAACATGGCACGCATGACACGATCGGTAAGAAAGTCGGTTTCATCAATTTTCAGTGCCAGGGAATCAAGAACAATCGATTCGCGGCTTGTCAGGTTAAACCCCCATAGTCCAAACGATGGAACATAAGCGGTGTACGGATACACTTTGAATCCGGCGCTTCCTAGTGTTTGATAGATACACCAAAATGCATGAGGCATGAAATAGGGGGAAGTTGACTGTGTAACAAATAGTCCTCCTTTTGTCAGATGCTGTCTAACAAGCCGGTAAAAAGTGACGCTATAAAGCTTGCTAAGTGCGGAAGTGTCCGGGTCAGGTAAATCCACAATAATAAAATCATACCGCCTTTTACTTGTCAGCAGGTAATTAAAAGCATCTCCATAGGTGATCGCCACCTTGGGATCTTCAAGGGAATTGTTATTGATATCCGCCATTGCCTTGTTATTTATAGCAAGTCTCACTACGGAACTGTCAAGATCTACAAGAGTTATAAAGCGTATTTCCGAATAACGTAAGACTTCTCGCGCCGCCATCCCGTCACCGCCACCCAGAATCAGAACGTCTATTTCATCCTTGTTCTCTACAAGCAGACTCATCCCGGGGTGAACCAGGGCTTCATGATAGCGGTATTCATCCACGGAGCTTAATTGTAGATCACCATCTAAAAACAGGCGAAAATCATCCCCGTTCATCTCGATAAAGGCATTGCGGCGCAGCCTTTTATGTTTCTTTTTAGGTCGTCTAGGCTTTTTATAATCGGCTATCTCTCCTTTCGTCAAAACAATACGTTGATAAGGGCTTTGTGCGATTGTCTCGATTTGGTCACGATAAAGTCGCCGCTCGAGATAGGCGTTTATCGCTTTAGACTTTATGGCGGTTACACCAAAGCATATTACTATTACAACAGCCAGAAAAAAAGAAAGAGCCGGTTTTTTAATTTCCACGCGAAAGACAATTACCGTTGCGGCGGCTACCACTGTATTTAAAAGACCGACAAACAGGGCGGTTTTTATTAAACCGAATTTAACAAGCAGAACCAGGGGAAATGCCAGTGAACCGATAAGAGCTCCTATGTAATCGGCGGCCAATACATTTGCTACACTTGCAGGCAGCGTGGAATTTTTTTTTACCAGACGAATAATTATGGGTATTTCAAAACCTACGCCGGTTCCTATTAAAATAGTCAGTAAAACCATCGTTATGTAGTAATAAACAGAGGTGTCGGTATGGCCGAAAGCCGAAAATAAGAGAATGGAACTGATGCCGCCAGTGACTCCTAAATATAATTCGATAGCCACAAACCAGTTTAATAAATTATTTTTTAAGCATTGAGATAAAAAGGAGCCAAGTCCCATTGAGAACATAAATAACCCGATGGTAAGCGAAAAGTGATAAACGCTGTTGCCAAGCAGATAAGTAGACAAGGAAGCAATCAGCAGCTCAAAGACAATCGCACAAATAGAGATCAGACCGGCTGAAATAAACAAAACGATAAACTGAAGTCGCTCATTTTCGGCCGGCAAATCATTTTTTGGATCGGTCTCAAAATCTATAACGGGCTCGGTCAATTGTCTCTCCGTTTCGCCCAGAGGTCGTATAACCAGAGATCGCATAAAACGACGATTATTGAAAAACCTGCTGAAAGATAAAGCATTGCCCCGGCGGCCAATGCTAAAAAAACCGCACCGGGCCAAATGCGCATTAACCACAGGCTTGCCGCGTCTGTAAAGAGTGCGGAAAATGGAACGGTAATAGCAATTATGCGAAATAAGCGGCTGAAACCGATTAAGGAAACGAGCACCCCCAAAGCGAAAAATAGCAAACCGATGCCGGCAAGATGAATATGTGTGCTGCGTATCATGTCTTTGAAGGATGGCCCTATATTTGTAGAATACGGTTGCACCTGTGAATAGATCAAAAGTGATATTCCCTTTGCAGAAGTT
>CAZYTI010001027.1:0-2330 GCA_964650065.1 uncultured bacterium | reverse complement strand
GCTCATGATCCTCGATTTGATGATGCCTGCAGGTGGGGGATTTGCCATATTGGAGAGAATGCGAAACTTTCCATCCAAATGTAACACGCCAGTGGTCATAATCACTGGTAAACCGATAGATGATGATGTGAAGTCCACCGCACAAAAATATCATGTATCGGCGATATTCTCCAAACCCTACAATAATAAGATATTTGTTAGAATAACATCACTGGTGCCGCCTTGATAAGAGAAACCGGATATGACCATCGACAAATCAATGGGGATCGGGACCAGTTAATAAAAGTCGAATGACCAGGTGTCGTTGGGGCCGAAAGTGTTTTGATATGCAACGTTGTTTTCAATCATGAGGTTTCAGGAGAAATAAAACCATGCATGGCAAGAGAGTGCCCAAGAGCTCTGAGGCAAAACTTAAAAAATTAGTGAAAGGCCGTATAAAAGGTGGAGATGGAATCGGTGATCCATTCCTACTGGAAATGATTGAAAGACAATTGGTTGATGAAGCCCTTCGTGAGAGTGAAAAGCGTTTCCGACATATTGTGTTTAGCTTGGCGGGATGGATATGGGAGTTTGATAGACAATTTACCTATACCTACTGTTCTGGGAAGGTACAAACCTTTCTTGGATTTTCTCCCGATGAAATTATGGGGAAGACATTTTTGGACGTGATATGCCCGGAAGAAATTGAAAAGATTCGTGGTCAACTGGTTAATATCATTGATGAAAAACGACCCATAGA
This sequence comes from uncultured bacterium, assembly GCA_964650065.1. GTDB lineage: Bacteria > Zhuqueibacterota > QNDG01 > QNDG01 > DSAB01 > CAZYTI01. Next base: position 1,591 of record CAZYTI010001027.1, on the reverse strand, counting down.
AGATATGGAATGTTGGGTAAATCATAAAGAAGGTGGGAGAGTCTGTCTCATTTTCAATGGAATTCCCGTTTTGGATGAAGTGGGAAATCTTATCGGGTATCGGGGTGTGGCAAAGGATATTACCCAGCAAAAACACGCCGAGGAGGAACGGGAAAAGCTCATTGCAGAATTAGAGGCCGCGATATCCAAAATCAAGGCACTTGGGGGATTAATACCGATTTGTGCATCTTGTAAGAAGATCCGTGATGATAAAGGGTATTGGAATAAACTGGAAGCCTATATTGAAAACCATTCTGAGGCTGAATTCAGTCACGGTATCTGTCCTGAATGTGCCAGTGAACTGTATCCGGAATATAGAAAGAAAAAACAAACTTCAAACCTTCCAATTTAAGCTTTGGATTGGGCTTATCACTCCTCAAAGATTGTATATTCTCCATGTTCCATCATGGGATGTTTCGAACCCTCTTCATGCGTGAGAATCACATGATCGACATGTACCTTATCCTGAGTTTCAGGTATGTAAATTCTATCGATGTGAACCACCTTGTCCGGTCGTGTGAAATCCTTCACGCCAACGGCTCCCCCAAAATGGTCGCTTCTCCCAAAAGCGATATGGAGTCCCATTTTCTCATCTAAGAGAATTTTCCCAATGGGTTTGAGTCCAAAATCTCTCAGAATACCAAAACCAATCTCTGCAATATTGCTGTAAGCCGGCTCCTGACTTATTTTCTTTCCTTCTTCACGGGAAAGGGGGCCTGAACTGATAATTTCGACTGCCCTGTTGTCCTGGATACGGTACAGGACGATTTCATCTTCGAATTGAACAGGAAGAATTCCCCGGGATTGACTGGGCTCATCTCTTTCTCCTTCATAGGGCACGATGTAACACTCACCGCTGGGGAGATTACCGGCCAATCCAGGTTCGGGGAAGCGTCCACCCGAAGCGTGGGCGACGCGATATCTCAGATCAAAATAAATAGAATAGGATTTTTCTCCTTCCACAGAGAATTGAATGTCCATTCCCACTGCCGGATCCAATTTATTTTTCACCATCCAAACTCTGCGGTTAATTTCTTCATAATCCAGCCGTAGAGCCGGTATCATCTCTCGAGAGAATCCAGGCATAGTCGCTGCACGGAAATGGTGTTTCTTTGCCAAAAGTTTGAGTGGAGCCGTTGTGGAAAATTCTGTGGGTGCGAGGAGTATCTGATATTTTGATAATAGACCTTCAAAGGAAGACGGTTCTCCTTTTACAACGATATCCTCGGAATTATCACTTTTACTAAGATTACGGATTGTATAGGCGATGTCCGGCAAATCCGCGTTGTTGCTGTGTACATTGGGGTAGGCAATGATATCGACTGATTCAAAGCCAAGAGATTCTTTGTTACTGCCAAGCTCCAGTGCCCAGTCGATGGCGATGGCTCTCCGGTCCTGCCATGCTTTGTTGTCATGTGTTTTAGCATCGGGTACGTCCAGGAGGACGGCCATGTTTTTATCCCGGGATCCCAATGAGAAAACACCCTGGATGAGGGCCCCCAATTCATCTCCACTCAATGGTTGGTTCAACGATTTCTCCTTTTTCATAAAA
>CAZYTI010001026.1:0-2330 GCA_964650065.1 uncultured bacterium | reverse complement strand
GGCTATTATGTTGCGAAAGAAAAGGGTTTTTACCGGGATCTGGATTTGGAAGTCCATATCAAGGAATATGATTTTGGAATGGATGTAACAAAGGAAGTTCTTTCACAAAAAGCAGACTTCGGCGTTGGCTATTCCACCCTTATTCTGGATAAAATGAATGGGAAAGATGTTTTTCTGCTTTCTGCCGTCTTCCAGCATTCCCCGCTTGTCCTGCTTGCCAAAAAAAGACCTGATTTACAAAAATTGACTGATTTAAAAGGCAAAAGAATCATGTCAACCCCCTATGATGCCGGTAGCGCTTCCCTGACCGCGATGTTAAAGAGCAATGACGTTCTACAGGGAGACTACACAAGGCTTGATCACAGTTTCAATGTTGATGATTTGATTGCCGGAAAAACCGATGCGATGACGGCCTATTTGTCGAATCAACCTTTCTTTCTGAAAAAGAAAGGAATGGAGTATACCGTCTTCAATCCCAAAGATTATGGGTTCGATTTTTATAGCGATATCCTATTTACCTCCCATAGGCTATTTAAAGTAAATCCCCAACTGGTGGAGCGCTTCTATCAGGCGAGTATGCGGGGCTGGAAGTATGCCTTCTCCAATATCAATGAAACGGTTGATCTGATTCTTAAAAGGTACAACACCCAAAACAAGAGTCGCGATGCGTTTCTTTACGAGGCAGAAGTTCTGAAAAACATGGCTTATGATGAAGGTGTACAATTCGGGGCAATGAACCAAGATCGAATCCGCCAAATTGCCCAGGTTTATCGATTATTGGGGATCACTCAGAAATTCGGGTCCCTGGACAATCTGGTATATAAACCGAGCCTATCCCCGGATATCGTTCTGACCCCGGAAGAAAAGAGCTGGCTCGCCACTCACAGAAAGATCGTAGTCGGCGGCGAAAAGGATTGGGCGCCCTTCGATTTTGTTGACGAGCATGGAAAGTACGCCGGAATTGCCAATGATTACCTGAAAATCATTGGCGAAAAACTTGGTATTGAGGTGGAAATCATCACCGGTCCCTCCTGGAACGAGCTTTTGTCCATGATCCATCGAAAAGAGATCGATGTCCTCCCGGCAATTTATCACTCCAAGGAACGGGAAAAATTTGTCCATTTCACTGCTCCTTACTTCAAGTTAACGGAATTTATCTTTTCGCGTACCGATGATGAACCCGTTTCAAATTTTGCTGACTTAGAGGATAAAACCATCGTCGTGGTTAAAGGGTATACCATTGAAGGAGAAATACGTTCGAATTATCCGGAGTATAACCTGATAACAGCTCCCGCCATTCAGGATGCGTTGAAAAAGCTCATTACCGGTGAAGCAGATGCGTTTATCAACGATATCATTTCGACATCTTACCATATTAAGGAACTTTCGCTTGTCGGCATCAAACCCATAGCGTCAGTCCCCTTTCAAGGGCCAGGCGTCCATATGGCAGTCCGTAAAGATTGGCTGATTTTAGCAAATTTGATCGATAAAACACTTAAGGCAATCCCGGAAAAAGAACACAATGGCATTAAGAATCGTTGGATGGCTTTTGCGGAAAAAAAGATAGAGGAAGAACACCCCAGAGTCACATTCACCGCCAAGGAACAGGCTTGGCTGGCCAAGCACCCCCAAATCCGCGTTCATAATGAGACCAATTGGCCACCTTTTAACTTTTTTGCAGACGATCGTCCTCAGGGCTTTTCCATCGATTTCATGAATCTAGTGGCCAAGAAGACAGGCCTTGAAATCAGATACATTACAGGGCCAACCTGGAACGAATTCTTGAACATGATGAAATCAGGGGATCTGGATGTGATGATCAACATCGTCAAGACGCCTGAGCGTGAAAAATACCTACTCTACACCCAGCCCTTTGCCGCCAATCCCAATTCCATCCTCAGCCGTAAGGAAAAACCTTTCGACAAGCTGGAAGACCTGTTTGGCAAAACCGTTTCTGTACCCAAGGGATTTTTCCACGAGGAGATCATCCGCCGCGATTACCCCCAGATCAAGGTGCTGCCGGTGAAGGACGTGTTGGAGTCGATGAAGGCGGTTAGCTATAAAGAGGCCGATGCCGCTGTAGGTGAACTGGCAGTCTTCAACCACTTGATTGGCGAACACTTTATGACCGATCTCGTGGTATCTGGTGAATTGAAGTTTGGCGATTCCACTCTGATTCACTTGAATATGGCCACCCAACTCGGAAAAGAACCGCTGGTCTCAATTCTAAACAAAGGCATACGTGCAGTAACGCCCGAGGAGCGCAGGCGCCTGACGCAGCGCTGGATAGGTTCAGGCACGGGCTCGCGGAAGGCTATTCTTACCGATGA
>CAZYTI010001025.1:0-2335 GCA_964650065.1 uncultured bacterium | reverse complement strand
TCCAGCATTCGAATATATCTTTGGCACACGCACAAAATTCGATGCGGTCCCTGAATACGAGCGGTTGGGAAATCCTCAACTGGAGCCGGAACGGACTATTGCCTATGATGTGGGTATTGTACGGTCTCTGCCCTGGGATTTTCATCTGGATGTGAGTGCCTACCTGAAGGATATCAGCAATCTCATACAATATGCTATTTATGAGGACAACGGAGGAAACAGGTATTTTACTTTTGATAATCGGGAATACGCCGATGTCAAAGGATTCCATGTGAGTCTCGAAAGGAACCTGGGGCAAATCCGCGGATATGTTCGATATAATTGGGAGTCTGCCAAGGGAAAATCAGCCAGTGCTGTGGGAAGTGGCGCCCGGGCTGAATACTTTGAGAATACGGAACTCCAAAGTATCCTTCCATCTCCCGAAGACATTTATCTTGATTACAATCGCATACACAAGCTGGTATGTAATCTCAGCATGATAACGCTTGATGATGCCGGGATGAAAGTATTCGGATTCCATCCATTGGGAGGTTTTTCTCTTAGCGGTACATATCGTATGTCCTCAGGAAGACCCTTTACCTGGGATCTCTCAGGACAGGGTCTGCAGATGAATTTGCGAACACCTACCGAACACGATTTGAGTATCCGGCTCGAGAAAAAGATTCTGTTGCGGGGAACGGCACTGAAATTTTATGCTGAAGGCTTTAATGTCCTTAACCAGCGGGTATTCCATTATTCCCGGACATTCCAGGACCCACAAAACGAACAGAATGTATTTAAAGAGCGCTATATGACAGACAGAGACAATCTGCTGACTCAAGGTGATTTTGCACCCTATGTGACAAGCCTCGATGGATATTTATACGGCAACATGCCCAGACATTTCCGATTTGGCATGTCCGTGGAATTTTAGACATCATACGAATTGACCAAGGAGGAACACCGTTGAATAGAAAGCATACTAATTGGCCTGCTCGGATCGTTCTTGCCATCCTGGTTTTCGGAATGGTGCGAACGCTTACCTCGCAGGTAAGAGAATACCGCATCCATGATCGTGGGATGATACATGAGACCGTTTATAACACAGGCACCATCGGCCGGCCATGGATCGTCCAGCCACGCACAAATCTGCCCCTCATGGAGTGGCCGCCCCGGTCCAGGACTATCATCCAGGGTATTGAATATGATGGACATCACAACATCTATGGGGCAGGCATCTACGTTACTGCCAACGAGTTGGGCAAGCCGGGGAACGAAAATCGAATCCTCTCTTTTTGCGGTGGGACCGGTACAAATACCACCACAGAACTGCCTTTCGGGAAGTGGAGTTTTCCTTTGTCCATGCAGGAAATAGAGAATTATCCTGTGCTCCCCGATGGATCACTGAACCCCGATTACGATCCCGACGAGGCCGAAGAGATCATCATTGCCAAATGGGCGACATCCACCGGAGTTACTGTGACACGAACTTCCCGGGCATGGAGTTATCCTGATTACGATGATATGATCATTTATGAGTATGAACTGGAATATACGGGCGATACTGACGAGAATCCGGCGACGATAGAACGTACTGTTCCGTTGGTTGATGTTCTCTTCCATGTTCAATATGGATTCGGCCCCACACAACTGGCTTTTTTTCGATGGTATGGAGACTGGTATTACGGTGATCCGGGCGGAATTTACAGGGCAGATCTTCGATACTCTTTTGATCCTGATTACTGGCTGCTCTGGAATACCAATACCCACACTGGATTTCCTGATCAGGGTACGGAGCAATATGCCGCTAAACCGGAGCCTGATCCTGATCTATTTATGGAATTCGCCACCACCGGCGCCAATGGCGGAGGGCTTTTGGGCGCATCCTGTCCCGGGTATGCCATGCTTTACTGGGATACGAATCACCTCGCTATCGTAGACCCCACCGATCTTGATCGTAATCAGTCCGATTATGCTTCTGCAATGCTCAGGGACAGCAGAGGTAATTATTTCGAAACCGATGAAAACGGATACATCCTTCAGCCCTGGAATATGAAATGTGGGACGCCCAATTCGCGGTCATCAAAAATGTTCGACCGCGCCTGCACCATGGATGAACGTTGGTGGACAGTCTATGGTGAATCGGGAGTACCTGCAGGATTTCCTTCCAGTGGAAATCGATTTGTGCTTCCCAATCATCCTGAAACTGGTGTGAAACGAGAATGGCTTGGCCGGTCCCGATTCGAGTGGGATGAGAGCTATAACGGAGGCCAGGCTATCCAGGGTTTTGGTCCCTATATTCTTGAAATTGGTGATAAACTGGAGTTTGCCGTTGCCGAAGTTGTGGGCTATGGAG
>CAZYTI010001024.1:0-2336 GCA_964650065.1 uncultured bacterium | reverse complement strand
TTTGATTTTAAGGGTGAAGGAGGAAAACGACTCGGTTGTTCCCGGTGCAAATTCGGTGTCTGCCGCTAACCTGTTAAGGTTGTCTCAATATTTCAATCGGGACGATCTTGCCGATGTTGCCAAACAGACCGTTTCTTTCTTCTTTGACAAACTCAGTCGATTCCCCAGCGCTATGCCGCAGATGCTGGTTGCACTTGAAATGTCCTTGTCAAAAGCAGAGCAGATCGTCATCGTCGTCGGCGGGGATACTGATAAAGCCGAGACGTTTCTGAAAATTATCCGATCGATATACAATCCCGGGAAAATGCTCATTTACTGTGATAGTGAAAAAAGCCGTCGCCGGTTCATCGAAGATTTTCCTATCATGGATCAAATGAAGTCCATCGATGGGAATGCAACAGCCTATGTCTGTAAGGACTTTAGCTGTAAAGAACCGGCCACTGACGTATCGAAATTTAAAAACATACTAGGGATAGCATAGACAGCTTCTTTATATAAAATTAGTTGAAAATCATATGGATCTGTACTAATTTCATAAACAAACACCGTGATGGAATCGAGATATGATAAGAGGTAAAATAATGACCTTTGTCATCGATGGCGGTGGATAAATATTTGTAACGAACCACATAAGCAAGGATGGAAATATGACAAAATCTCCTGTTAAAATATTTTCCCTCAGTACTTGCAGCCATTGCAAATCTACAAAGCGGTTGTTGGATGATTGCACCGTAAAATATGAATTTGTAGATGTGGATATGCTGGAAGGAGAGGAAAGAAAAGCGATCATAGAAGATGTGAAAAAATTTAACCCGAAGTGCTCCTTTCCAACGATTATTATCGGAGATAAAGTGATCGTAGGGTACAAGGAGGAAGAAATCAAGGAGGCGCTGGGCATTTAATGGAAGTAGAAAAACTCTATGAAATGCTAAGGGATACCCAGGAGAAAAAGGGGTATTTTTTTAACCGGGATAAAAAGCGGGTTTTTGAACTGCTGGAGGCGTTGGTCACTAATAAAGAGCGGTACGGGTACATGTCCTGCCCATGCCGCCTCTCTTTAGGAGAAAGGGAAAAAGACAGAGATATCCTCTGTCCTTGTGAATATCGTAGCCCGGACGTGGAGGAGTTCGGGAGTTGTTATTGCAATCTATATGTGTCAAAGGACTGGAACGAGGGCAAGATTCCCCAGGTGTATGTCCCGGAAAGAAGACCGCAGGAGAAAATGTTTTCATAAGATCTATATTGATATAACCGTTATTATTTATAACGAAAAAAATTGATAACCAGGATTTTTAAGTATTTCTTAGCAAGTTTTGCTTGATTTTGGTAAAAATTGCCTATATGAAACCCTAACCTTATTTTTTTGGAGGTGAACGTGTCTGAAATTGTAAAGAAAGAAGTATGTAAGTGTGAGAATTGTGGAAATGAAGCGGAAATGGTTGTGACCTGTACATTGCCGGATGCGGATGATATTGATAAGAAAACAGAACCGGCGGCGGCCGCTGCACCGAAAAAGGTAAAAGGAACTGCCACTTGTACCCAATGCGGAAACGAAGCGGATATGTGGATTGATTTATAAAGATCATACTGCTGTTTTCTGGTGGTGCAAGCCCTTCTCTAAAACCTGTATTCGTCATATCAGAATGGTTTTATTATGAGAATCACACGTCAACGAGCGGTAATTCTGGAAGAGCTGGGCAAGCTTTTTACTCATCCCAAGGCCGAAGAAGTGTATGAAATCGTGAGAAAAAATATGCCCCGCATCAGCCTTGGTACGGTCTACCGCAATTTGGAATTCCTGTCAAAAATCGGTGAGATTCAAAAGCTGGAACTTGGTGGAGCGATTAAACGATTTGATGCCAATGCAAAAAACCATTACCATATCCGTTGTACCAACTGTGAAAAGATAGAAGACGCACCCATGCCGGTAATTAAAGACATTGAGGATGGGCTAAAGGACAAAACGAGTTTTCAAATTACAGGCCATCGACTTGAATTTTTAGGTATATGCAAGAAATGCCTGGGGACACTCAAAAAGAAAAAGGTTTAATATCCAATACTTTATGAATTTTAATATGTATTCATCGGACCAGAAAGGGGCGTAAGAGGCCCCTTTCATTTTTTAGGTAGCAGTTGTATTATGAAACAATTTTGTATCAGATAATTCATGAGACTGGTACGATGCATTTTTTATCACGTAATATCAAATAATTTCAATATGATCTGAGATTATTCCAGGAATATCCAAAGGCATGCCGTATCGCAATCCCCTTTCCGCCATCACTTTAAGACGCATTTTACGAAAACCAACAAAAATATAACCACTTGATAATATA
>CAZYTI010001023.1:0-2337 GCA_964650065.1 uncultured bacterium | reverse complement strand
CAGCAATTGGTCGGCGTTGCACGAGCAGTCATTGCTGAACCCAAACTGATTTTGGCAGATGAACCCACAGGGAATTTAAATTCTGCTGAGGGTAAAAAAATCATGGAGATGCTAAAAGGCCTGAACGATAACGGCACTACTATTATCCAGGTGACACATTCCGAAGAAAAGGCTGCTTATGGCAATCGTATCATACGTCTTCTGGATGGATGGATACAGAAGGAGGAATGATCCGCAAAGCGTAGAGCGTAGAGCGTAAAGCGTAGAGCGTAGAGCGATAAAAATTAATACTCAAGGCCCAACGCTTCACGTTCCATGAGGTTAGTCTCCACGCTTCACACTAGGGGATAATTCTTCTCGCCCAGTTTCGTGAATCATCTAATATCAAATAGATCGTTGGTAGAACCAAGAGTGTAATTAGTGTAGAAAAGGTCAGCCCTCCCACCATGGTTCGGGCCATGGGGAAGTAGGGTGGACCGTTCCCACCTATTTGTGTAGTGACGATACAAAGCGGTACCAGGCTCAGGACAGTGGTACCGGCAGTCATAAGGGTTGTTTGTCGCTTTCTTGAAACTCCAGCTGCATTTCAATCTCACCATCCTTATCCCTGAACGGCCATGCTGAAAAGAATGAAGAGGATTTGCATCAGTAATCTTCCCGGCAGTCACCATGATGTGACTTCGCCGAAGTTTTTCAATGAGTCGGTTGATATCGATGTGATGGGCGATGATCCGATCGACATCGAGTTGAATGCGAATTTCTTTTTTTTCCACACCATACAAATCTGTGGGAAAAAGATGTCGGATACCATCCAGCTTTTCCTTGGCCTCCAATGCTTTGACATTGGCATCGATACCCCAAGGGAAATTTCAGTTATGTTCATCGCCATTTTAGAAGTTCGCGTTCATGATGGGTAAAACCTTGAGACCCCTGGGATTCTCTTTAACGATATTGATCAAACCGATCTGAATCCCTCTCAGTCGGTAGGCATAGTTTACGATCCCAATACTTAATCCGTGCTGAGTTCCTTTGATATTGTTAAATCCACTGGCGCCAAATCCGATTAATTCACCATCATTTTTGATTTGAATGGTACCCAGGGCCAGGGTAATTCCTTGAATGGAAACTCCGCCTACAGCCCCTCCGGCGATGGTAATCCCTTTAATAGACGGAGCACCGGTTCCCAGGCCGCAGAGTGTGATCCCTTTTAATACTTCCCCGGCACCGGCACCAAATCCAGCGATATTGATTCCGGAGAGATTTTTCCCGGCACCGAGGCCAAGGATGGCCACATTCAATCCTGTCACATTATCTCCGGCACCTGCCCCTAAACCACCGATGTTAATTCCGGAGAGATTTTTCCCGGCACCAACACCAAACCCCCCAATATTCAATCCGGACACATTACCCCCCGCACCAGCCCCTAAGCCCCCGATATTAATTCCTCGAAGATCTTCGCCGGCACCCAGACCCAGGATGCCGATATTGAATCCAGTCATGTTTCCACCAGCACCGGCACCCAGTCCGCCGATGTTAATACCCATCATATCACCACCACAACCGATACCCAATCCACCGATAGAGATACCTCTTATATCGTCTTCACCGGCCACCCCCAAAATGCCCAATTGAAGACCGTGGAGCGATCCACCGCCGGGAATGGTGCCGAGGGATAACCCTTGAACAAAACTGTGATTATTGTTCTCTCTGGGCTGCCAGAGTGTAAAATTCAGACCTGTAATCCGATCGACTCTACTGTCCCTAAAGTTAAAGCGAATTCCTGTAAAGGTCGTTGAGTTACCGAAGCTGATTCCCCAGCGCCTCGAGGGAATATCGAGACTCTGAGCTTGTGATGGTGATTCCATGATCGGCCAGATAATTAGGCATATCATAAAAACGGCATTCAATCTGAATCTCATTTTTTGAAAACGTGGTCGTTGATTACACATGTTCAACCTCCTATTGAAACCATGCTTTGGAAATTCATAATACTATTTCAATAGTATTAATGACAGGCAACATCCATACCATGCTTGATATAAACAAAGCCCATCAGTTAATATCAGGTTTATCATATAATTAGTAAATATTCAATGGATGTAATTCATGTGTAATTGTGGTCATTCGACACAGGCTGAACGACAACACTTGTGGTAATTCTACACTATTTTTTTATCAATAGCGTCCGAATACAAAAATGATCCATTTTCAGACGATGCATTTCTATGTCTTTGTTATCGTTAGTATTATGATAAAAAAATAAAAAAAAAGAAGTTGTAACAAATCACTAGTGTCCTAATATTAGTTAAATAAATTCAACTGGTTATGAAACAGGTT
>CAZYTI010001022.1:0-2344 GCA_964650065.1 uncultured bacterium | reverse complement strand
ACTGTAAATAAGGATTGGAGGATTATAAATGGTTTGGCAGAATACTGAACAGATAAATCTGGCGCTCAATGATATGTATAAAGTGTTTTGCCTGCTACCAATAGAGTATCAAGAGCTCTTTGCCCAAAAGACACACGAGCTTATGTCGCAGCGCAATAACACGAGTATTTATGCTTTTCAGGTTTTTAAAGGATCTTACAAAAGGGCTCTTCAATACGGAGTGGATATCAAAAACAGTTCGATTTTAGAAATTGGCTCCGGGAAACCGCTTGGCACAGGAATATTCTGGAATTTTGTAGGGGCAAGAAAATATTGTTCAATAGATAAATATACTCAAATCAATTTAACCGATCTATGGATGCAACGATTTGAAAGCATATTAGACATGAACTTATTCTATCCCCAGGATTTCAGGATAGAATCTCTCGTTAAAAAGAACGATGAGCAATATATTTTAAGCGAGAATAAGATCAGATTAATACAGGGATCTTTTGAGGAGTATCCTTTTGAGGAAAAATCCTTTGATTTTATATATACAAGTGCTGTGCTGGAACATGTGACGAACATCGAAATGATTTTCAGAAAAATGTATGACGTTTTGACTGATGATGGAATTATGATACACGCTATCGATTTAAGAGAACACCATACCAATCTGCGAACAGTTCCGGATAAGGATACATCAATTGATTTTTTAAAATACTCCACAGAAGAATGGAACAAAATGTACCCCCCGGGGTCAGAACATTATATAAACCGGCTCCGGGCAAGTGATTTCCAAAAATATTTTGAAGATGAGGGCTTCAGTGTTGTTGATTTTATTACTACCCAAGAAATGGAATTGGGCGAAACGGTCTATTCCAAAATCCATCCTGAATTTCATAGATATTCAATTGATGATCTCAGCAAAATTAGTGTCAGTGTTGTGTTAAAGAAATTATGATGAAATGTAATTTCGGATGTCAGATGAGGCCGGTTTTTATTACGCTTGATTTGCAAATTATGATCCCCTGATGAATGAAAGAAACTGGAAGAAGTCATGAAGATATTGGTGTTGAATTATGAATTTCCACCCATTGGAGGCGGTGGGGGTAAGGTTTCTGAAGATATTTGTAGGATTTTAGCTACAAGGGGACATAATGTCAGGGTTCAGACTTCTTACTTTAATGGATTGCCAAAATATGCAAAAAAAGACGGATATAAAATATATAGAAGTTTTGCGTTTCGTAGAAAAGCAGCTACTTGCACCGTATTGGAAATGGGTTTGTTTATCATAACAAGCTTTTTCCCTACTTTATGGCAAACAATTATATGGAAACCCGATTTAATTCATGTCCATTTTGCAGTGCCAACAGGTGTAATTGGGTTTTTCATAAACTTATTTACTAGCGTTCCATATGTGTTAACTGTGCACTTGGGAGATGTGCCCGGAGGTATACCGGACCAAACAGGCCGTATTTTCAAATTCGTAAAACCACTAACAGTACCTATTTGGGAAAAAGCCGCCGGAGTGACAGCGGTGAGTGGATTTATTAAACGACTGGCACTGCAATCCTATAATGTTTCAATAAAAATAATAAATAATGGCATAGATTTGAGCAAATGCAATTTTAGTCCCTTACATCCATTAAAGATCAAAAGAGTAGTTTTTGCTGGCAGGTTCAGCATTCAAAAAAACCTTCCTTTCCTTATTGACGTTATGAAAGGGCTTAAGGAGATTAACTGGAAGTTGGATATGCTGGGTGATGGTCCGCTTATGAACGAAGTGAAAATAAAAATTAAAGAAGAAGGTTTGTTTGACAGAATAAAACTACATGGTTGGGTAGACCCGTCACAAGTTTCTATAATCATGAGCCAGAGTGATGTTTTGTTTTTACCATCTCTTTCTGAAGGCCTGCCTGTTGTAGGCGTGCTGGCATTAGCCCATGGTATAGCCATTGTTGGTAGCGATATTGGTGGATTGCGAGATGTGGTTCAAAAGGGTGAAAATGGTTATTTAATAAGGGTGAATGATAGGAAGGGATTTGTTGATGCATTAAGGAGTGTTTTATCTGATAATGCTGTATTATCTAGTATGAAAAAAAAGAGTAGGGAATTGTCATTAAAGTTTGATTTACGTAATATTGTTGCAGAGTATGAAAATATATTTAAAGGTGCAACGCGATGAGGTTTGTATGTCCAAGAGTAATTCGTGGAAACCGTGGAGACTTATTAAGCAGATATGGCATTTTATCTGAATTATATGGCTTGGGTATCCATGATATAACTGTTTTTTGTTTAAAAGAGGAAGATATATATCCTTTAAAATTTAAGACCGTCCGTTATGGTTACATTTATAACCTAA
>CAZYTI010001021.1:0-2346 GCA_964650065.1 uncultured bacterium | reverse complement strand
GAAGACGCGGCCCATTTTATGGGTGTTGAACCGGGTAATTCCGGGAAAACGTTTCGCACATTTTTATCCGTAGACCAGGGCATCCTTCGATTGGGTGGATTCTGTGTCCATCCTGCCCGTGAGGCCGGAACACTGCTCAAAATGGATTTTAAACTTTCCGGTGAGTTTTCTCAACCGGAGAGTATCGTACTCAAGAGAATTCAACTCAACCGGGACATCGTGGGTAGAGAGATTGTTTTGTGGGGAACGAGATCCCACAGGGACCATTTTGCAGATTTCCGGATCATGAATAATTACCCCAATCCGTTTAATATGACCACAAGAATCGAATTCGAAATGTTTCATCAAAGTCGGATGCGGGTCATGGTATTCAATCAGCAAGGGCGCATGGTTCGTGAGCTTATGAATGGTCCCTTGGCTATGGGACGCCATTCCCTAACCTGGAATGGATCGAATCATCATCAAGAACCGGTTGCCAGCGGTCTTTATTTTATTTCTTTGGTTACGGCAAACTCGGTGAATACACTGAAAGTTTTGCTTTTAAAATAGGTGGAACACTTTTCTCCGAAGAAAATTTTTAAGGATTAACCATATCATGTGTACACCGGTTGGACATACTTTGGTGGGATATTCGATGATCAAGAATCAATCCGAGATGAATCCTTCCTCACACTGGTTGATGGTCGCTCAGGTGCTGCTGATATCGAATTTACCAGACATCGATTTTTTATTCGGATTCGCCGTGGGGAATCCGAATCGCTTCCACCATCTCTGGACACATAGCCTGATGTTTGCCGTCATGGCAGGTGGTCTGTATGGTATGATCTATACATTGTTCACAAAGAAAAATGGGTTCAAAGTCGGTCTCATGGTTGCCGGTATCGTGTGTTCCCACATTTTACTGGATTTCCTTTCGAAAGATACGCGGGAACCGTGTGGGATGCCCCTGTTCTGGCCTTTCAGCCAGGCATTTTTTCTTTCACCGGTTCCTCTGTTTTCCGATATCAGCAAGTCTTCCTCCAGTGGAACATTTTTGGGCAGTCTCTTTTGTTTGTACAACCTAAGGACCGTCATGATCGAAGTGGCCCTATTGAGTCCATTGGGGATTTGGATTTTTTTGAGACGTCGAAAAGCGGTGAATAAACTGAGGACGGTTTGAATCAAAGGGATAAAATCATTGCGATATCTGTCGTCGTTCCCCTGTACAATGAACGGGAGAATGTGGCACCCCTTTACCAGGCTGTCAAAGTCGTTTTAGACCGACTGGGGAAATCGTATGAGATCCTCTTCGTGGATGATGGGAGTTCGGATGGTACGCGGGAAGTTTTGAGGGAACTGGCGCTGAGCGATCCTTTACTCAAGGTGGTTCTTTGCCGGCGGAATTTTGGGCAGTCGGCCGCCATGGCCGCAGGATTCCAATCGAGCCGCGGAGACGTTGTGATCACCATGGACGGCGATTTACAGAATGATCCCAAGGACATTCCCCGCCTCCTGGATAAAATGGATGAGGGATACGATGTGGTCAGTGGCTGGAGAAGGGATCGGAAGGATAAATTCTTCGTCCGGAAGGTTCCATCGAGACTGGCCAACTGGCTGATCTGCTCGGTGACCAACGTACAGCTTCACGATACCGGATGTGCATTGAAGGCATTTCGGAAAGAAGTGATCGAGAAGATTCGGCTATACGGGGAATTGCATCGGTTCATTCCTGCTCTGGCGAAAATAGAGGGCGCCCGGATTGCAGAGATGGTTGTCGATCATCATCCCAGGCGTTTTGGAGAATCGAAATACAATTTGACCCGAACATTCCGGGTACTGATGGATCTGTCGAGTCTCAACATTTTTCTGAAGTATCTGAGAAATCCCCTTCGGTTCTTCGGGAAAATCGGGATATGGATTCTTTTTTTGGGGGTCCTCGCTTCGGGCTGGGTTGCTTATCGACTATGGATCAGTGGGCAGGATCTTATGGATCTGAATATTCTGGTAACTTTGGTTTTCTTGCTCATGGTCGCAGGATTTCAATTTTTATTCCTGGGTTTAATCGCCACACTCATCGTGAGGACCGGTGAAAGAAAAGGATCTGCCATGGGATTGAATGTATACTCTGGGAATGGGGAAAAAGATGCACGATAAGGGAGTCAAGCGTGGAAATGATACGTCCGGTAAAATTTCAACCATCGTTTCCCTTTATAACTTTGCAGAAAGTGTGGATTCAACACATGCCTCCCTGATTCAGGCCATGGAAAAAACAGGGTCGGCATTCGAGTTGGTCTATATCGATGATGGCAGCACCGATGCCACTTATAAAAACTTGAAAAAATTTCAAACCAGGATGATCGGGTTCGG
>CAZYTI010001020.1:0-2346 GCA_964650065.1 uncultured bacterium | reverse complement strand
CTTGCATGATTTCTACTATCACCAATGGTGGTGTTCTCATGAAGCCACAGATTGTTCGGTCGGTGCTGGATGATACTGGAAGGGAATTACAACCTTTTTTTAAAAAAGTCATTCGAAGAGTCATTGCTGAAGAAACCGCGGAGCAATTAATGGCGATTCTGGAAAACGTTGTCGAGAATGGTAATGGGTCCAAGGCGACTGTGGAAGGAGTGAGAGTGGCTGGAAAGACAGGTACCGCGCAAAAGTCGATCCCAGGGTATAAGGGATATTTTCCTGGCGCCTACGTGAGTTCCTTTGTCGGGTTTTGGCCTGCAGAAGCGCCTAGATTTACTTTGGTTATTGTTTTAGATGAACCCAAAGAGGAGTATTGGGGAGCCACATCTGCGGCCCCCATCTTCTCTCGAATTGTTACAAGGACGGTGGGTCTCCCCATATCGCCATGGTTACGGAAAGAGCAAGAAAAGCAAAACCCTCCCAAGAAGCAAAAGTTCGTTTTTTCAAGTATGAAAAAATACAATGAGGATGCCTCAACTGGGATGAAAGAGATACCAGAAGTCGATTCTCCCTACCACATTCCCAAACTATTGGGTTTGAGTGTTCGGGAGGCCCTTCAAAAGCTGGCAGTCCTGGGTATTGAAGCGAATGTCAAAGGGAGCGGTGTGGTGGTGTCCCAGGACCCTGCACCCACAGTGAAAATAAAAAACGGTATGACTTGCTATTTAATCTGTCGAACAACAATAGAAAGTGAATTGCAGCAGTGACCTCAATAAACCGACTTTTTCAGGACATACCCGTCATACACGGACTAATTAATGGTGATTTAGAAATAACGGGAATCACCATAGATTCCCGTCATGTGAAGCCGGGAAATCTTTTTGTGGCGATTTCAGGTTTCGAGGTCGATGGGCATGATTTTGTGGATGATGCGATCCAGAAGGGTGCCGGTGTTTTAGTCGTAGAGCATGATACAGGTGAGAAATCAATTCCAGTGATCAGAGTAGGGAACACACGACAGACAGTCGCATTATTGGCCAATCGATATTATGGTGAACCGGCCGAAGGATTACAGATATTGGGAATTACAGGAACAAATGGAAAGAGTACGGTCGCTTTTCTATTGGAATCTGTACTGGCCAATGCGGGTTTAGAGGTCGGCTTGATGGGAACACTGGTTTATCAATGGAAGGGAAAGAAAGAAACAGCAGGACGAACGACTCCCGACAGTATCGAACTATTTCATCTGCTGAGAAAAATGAACGATGATGGAGTTCGGTGTGTGGTCATGGAGGTGTCATCCCACGCACTGGCGCTTGATCGAATTTTAGGGATACAGTATAATACTGCGGTATTCACCAATCTGTCGAGGGATCATTTGGATTTTCATTCTTCCATGGAGGAATACGGTCGATGTAAAGCAAAACTTTTTGAAATGTTGTCTGATGAGGGTTGTGGTGTTGTTAATGGAGATGATCCTGCTGTGGACAGGATAGTTGAGATGGCTCGAGGGAAGATTGTACGGTACGGAGAGGAAAGTACGAAGCTCGATTATAAAATAGAATCAATCCAACATTCAGCAGGGAAAAATCATTTTATAATGCGCCATAACAAGAAGACGATACCGGTTGAAACCCATTTACGAGGTCGATTTAACATCATGAACTGTGCGGCGGCTGCCATCTGTGGACTTGAGATGGGACTGGATGAATCATTGGTCCGAGAGGGGATTTCCCGGATTAGGACCGTCAGAGGGCGCATGGAAACCATTCAATCGATTGAAGGATTTAAGGTGGTCATTGATTATGCTCACACACCAGAAGCCCTTTATAATGTTTTAACGGCAACCAGAGAATTTACCGAAAATCAACTGATCCTGGTATTTGGTTGTGGAGGGGACAGGGATCGAGGAAAACGTCCGGAGATGGGCTCTATTGCCGTGGATTACGCGGATGTTATTTTTGTCACATCAGATAATCCAAGACGTGAAAATCCCGAGGTGATAATCCGAGATATCCTGGATGGAATCGAAATCAATAAAAAGGTGGTCAGTATTTCGGACCGTAGAGCAGCTATCCATGCAGCCCTGGACGAAGCCAAACCGGGTGATGTTGTGCTGATTGCGGGGAAAGGGCATGAAACCTACCAAGAAGTGGGTACCCAACGTTGCCCTTTCGATGACAGGGAAGTGGTTGAGAATCATTTGAAGCGTATGAACGGAGAATGACATGGATCTCACGACACGAGAAATTGCAGAGATCCTGAGTTCAAATGTGAATCTGGACGAGACGTTTCCGATAAAGGAATTGGCATCTTATTATCGAAAGAAATATCAATTCCCGGTCATTGCAG
>CAZYTI010001019.1:0-2347 GCA_964650065.1 uncultured bacterium | reverse complement strand
GCTATCGTCTGTCAGCTATCAGCTCGGTAGAGTTGAGCATTTTTAATGTAATGGGACAGAGGGTGAAGACATTGGTCGATGAGGTACAACAAACAGGAGCTTATTCGGTCCTCTGGGATGGGAAAGACAATTGGGAAAATCCGCTTACATCCGGGCTTTATTTTTGCCAGTTGAAAAGTTTAGATTTCAATAAAACAATAAAGATTGTTAAATCACGATGAATTTTTATTGGGAGGTGTCATCATGCGAGTTTATTTCAAACCGGCAACCCGTTGTCGCCGGCATGGTGGATGCCATCAATTAGGATGGTTTTAAAGGGTGTCTCATGATTAGATCATTGTTCTTAGTTATAACCATATTTTTAATACCATTTGCCCCGGAAAGGGCGCTTTCTCAAATGGTTCAATTTGGTGATCAGGTCGATTTGGGAATCATTCAGCATGATGAAATCGATGAAGCATCGGGTATCGTTTCCAGTCGGAAGAACAGCAATGTTCTCTGGACCCATAACGACTCGGGAGATGAAAATCGACTCTTTGCTTTTGATGATCAGGGGAGACATCTGGGTATATATTATATCGAAGGAAGTGATCCCAGGGATTGGGAGGATTTGGCCATTGGACCAGGACCTATGGCGGATATAAGTTATCTCTATATCGGGAATATCGGTGATAACATGCTCAGAGATGAAGTGAAAACCATATGCCGGGTGATTGAACCGGACGTAACGGTTGGTCAAGATACACTGACTGCCCATGTGAATGGGGCAGAGACGATCTCTATTCGATATCCTGATAAAATTCGCGATGCCGTAGCTCTGATGATAGATCCTTTGACTAAAGAGCTGTTTTTCGTAACCAAAGACTCAGCACAGGCCATCGTCTTTCGAGCCGCATACCCCCAGTCGACAACCGAGACGATCGAGATGGAAGCCGTGGCCACACTTCCTATAGGATTGGTGGTCGGATGTGATATATCTCCCGATGGATTGGAGATTCTGATCAAATCTTATTTCGCTATATATTACTGGAAGCGTACCCCGAATGAGCCTTTATGGCAGGTGTTTGAGAATCCGCCTTTACAACTTCCTTACAGTTTTGAACCTCAGGGTGAGGCCATATGCTGGAGAGCGGATGGCATGGGCTATTATACCCTAAGTGAAGAATTCTTCGGCTTGCCATGCCATCTCTATTTTTATCCGAGGCTGGAGACTTCTCCGGTTGAAGATCGTTCAGAAAAGCAGTATGGCTGTCTACTCTACCAGAATTATCCCAATCTTTTCAATGCTGGGACGGCTGTCAGTTATCAGTTAACAGGTGTCAGTTTTGTAAGCTTGAGCATTTTTAATTCTCTGGGCCAAAAGGTGAGGACATGGGACCAGGAAGAAAAATCTGCCGGTCGATATTCGGTTATCTGGGACGGGAGAGACAATTCGGGTAACACTGTCCAATCGGGTGTTTATTTCTACCTTTTAAATACGGGGGGTAATGTGTTCAGAAAAAGAATGGTTTTTTTGCAATGATTATGAGAGGACGACGAATGGACCGTCCAGTACAAATAGGCGTCATTGGTGGCAGAGAGGCTTCGCCTGAAGGATTGGAAATGACCGTGGAGGTGGGAAGGGAAATTGCCCGGCGAGGTGCCATCATCGTCTGTGGTGGCATGGGAGGTGTCATGGAGGCGGCCTGCAGGGGGGCAAGAGAAGCAGGCGGAACTACGGTGGGTATTCTTCCCGACCTTTCGGCCGATGAGGGTAATCCCCATCTCGATGTGATCATCCCCACAGGCATGGGACTCGCCCGGAATGTTCTCATCATCAATGCGTGTCATGGTGTGATCGCAATAGAAGGGAAATATGGGACTCTGTCGGAGATGGCCTTAGCACTTCAAAAAGGGATTCCCATGGTTTCCCTAAATAGTTGGAATGTGGATGAGTCAATTATCACCGTTTGTTCTGCAAAAGAAGCTGTAGATCGCTTATTTCAAATGATTGGATAAGGGAAAGGAAAGTCGAGGATATCATGTATGTCCAGGCCCATATCGTCGTTTCAGGAATCGTACAAGGGGTTGGGTATCGTTACTTCGTTTCCAGACTGGCCGGGAAATGGGAACTCACCGGTTGGGTTAAGAACCAGCCTACCGGCGAAGTTGAAATCGAGATAGAAGGTCCCAGGGGCCTTATCGAATCATTAATCAAAGATCTATGGACCGGGAATGCCTGGGCCACCGTGAGGGAAATCGATGTACGGTGGGAAAAATATACAGGGAAATATGATGGATTCGATATTACATTCTAGCCAAGGTTCGGCTCAAATCGATAAAAGCTGGTTACTGGTCGCTGGTTACT
>CAZYTI010001018.1:0-2351 GCA_964650065.1 uncultured bacterium | reverse complement strand
CTTTTACCCCAAAATAACAAACTATGTCTAAAATGTGACATATTGTGTCCATAATGCGCCATGTATTGTCATATTTTATACAGTACCATTGAAATGGCGAAGGTATTGATAATTATTGTAAAAAGAAGAAAAAAATGTGTAAAGGAATGTAATGACGCATGCACATGATGGGATGTTTGCGATAATGGGGTGTTATCCCAATAACCACGCCTTCCTATTTACACATGATATAGAAAATAATGCGTTGTCCAACATTAAATGAACTGCCTCCTCCTCCACCGGGTAAAACCGGTTGGCCGTGGACGGAGGAGAGTCCACAACTCCCGGATACGACTCAAGACGGAATCCCCTGGCCAAAGGTCAGCATTGTTACTCCGTCTTATAATCAGGGGCGATTTCTCGAGGAGTCCATCCGCTCGGTGTTATTGCAGGGGTATCCCGATTTGGAATACATCATCATTGATGGCGGGAGTACTGATGAAAGTATTGAGATCATCAAAAAATATGAACCCTGGTTAGCATATTGGGTTAGTGAGCCTGATCGTGGACAAAGTCACGCGATTAATAAAGGATTAGAAAGAAGCACAGGGCAACTCTTCAATTGGCATAATGTCGATGATATGCTAACACCTGAGAGTCTTGCGACTACGGCTGAAATAATGTTGGAACACCCTGAGGCAGGCTCTGTTCATGGGATTCGCATTATTATGGATGAGCACTCGCACATTCAAGCTCAAAATAATCGTTCTTTGAAGGGTAAAGAAGGGTTTGTACTGAATCTCGAATGGTTTGTCTCCAATCTAAAAACCCACTGTCAACCTGGAAGTTTAATGAAACGTGCGCTTGTTCTTGAAGCAGGAATGGTTGATGAACATCTCCATTATGTGATGGATCAGGATTTGATGCTACGACTTGCCTTTCTTGGGCGCCCTTATTATGTCGATAGACCTGTGATGTTATTTCGTCAATATCCTGATGGGAAAAGTTCTGCAACTAAAGAAAAGGCATTGGAGCGGCTGATAGTTACGCGTAAGATGTTTAGTCGCAGCGACCTCCCACGTCATATTTATAAATTGGAAAAACAATCATTTGTGATTGCTCATCGTTTTGCGAGGAAGTGCTATATTGATGCGGAACACTATGAGCATGCATTATGGCATTTGTTATGTGAGATGATTCATTTACCTCCTCGGAAATGGCTAACAAAAAGAGGACTCCTACTCAGATTAATGAGAGAATCAATCAAGAAAATGATAAAAATTAAGAAAAGAAATCATAGTTTTTGAGAAAACTATTCTCCTGTCACTTGATGTTTCAGGGTCAATAATACTACATGATATAATGAATAACATTCCACAATTTGAATATGGATTTTATAGTGAGGCTCTTCAAGAGTGCCATCAAAAGTTCGGCGATATTTTTACATTATCTATTATAGATAATCATACGCGGGAAATGCGTAACCATTACGTTGACGGGAATGTTTTAGATATAGGCGCAGGGAAGGCGAAACCGTTATATAAAACGTTCAAAAAAAGATTAAAGGATGGAAACTACTATTCATTAGATACTGATCCCCAGGGAATCTTTGATTTTCATGTTATTGATGACATCCCTACTGATCTTACATTCACGTTAATTACTGCAAATCAGCTCTTTGAACATCTAGATATTGCTGAAAGTATCGAAATGATGTGTAAAGCAAGTCAACATCTTCAACCGGGAGGGAAGATCATTGCTACTATTCCCAATATTTCTCATCCGAACAGACAACGTGGCGATATCACACATAAGACACCATGGGGGTTCGACAGTCTCTATACGGTTTTTAAATATGCAAATTTAGAAGTCACCAAAATTGCTCGCTACTCTAAAAGACACCCTCAGGGTTTTATGGAAAAATTAATTACCAAATATGTTAGCCGGGTTTATCGAATGGACTGGTGTGACAGTGTTTTAATGATTGGTGAAAAAAAATAGATTTGGCTGAGATCATGGGAAATAACGGGATTCAAACCACAGTGTTGATTGTTAATTTTAACAGCTCTATTTTTATTAAGCTGCTCTTGTATGCTCTGAAGAAACTCTCGCGATATCCATACAAAGTGCATGTTCTTGATAACGGTTCAACGTTACAGGATTATGCCAAACTGCAAAAAATATGCACAAATGCTAAAAATGTATTTTTAGAGCGGCATGAAACCGAACTTCGAGGCAGTATGGCTCACGGGACAGGTCTAAACCATTTAGTCCAATACGTCGATACATCGTATTTCTCGATCCTCGATGCTGATGCGACCTGGCTTAAAAAACATTGGGATGAGATCCTTATCAACCAATTAGACGACAAC
>CAZYTI010001017.1:0-2365 GCA_964650065.1 uncultured bacterium | reverse complement strand
GAGAACAATCCGCTTATTGGCAATGGTATTGAACAGTGCCTTATTCATCGTTTGAACAAAACGTCCCTCTTGATATTCATTGATTTTTACGACATTTTCCCAGTATTCGGCGACCTCGGTGAGTCCGTATGACTCGCAGATATAGACCAAATTGAGGATATCCTTCCTGAAACAAGATCCACCAAAACCGACACTTGCTTCGAGAAATCGACTGCCGATGCGGCTATCCGTTCCAATGGCATGGGCGACTTCCTTGATACTGGCTTCTGTCCTCTCGCACAGGGCAGAGATGCTATTGACGGAGGAGATACGTTGGGCCAGAAACGCGTTGGCCACGAGTTTTGAAAGTTCCGAACTCCAGATATTTGTGGTAATGATGCGATCTCTTGGGACCCAATTGGCGAAGATTTCGACGATCTCCTCACACGCCTTTAATCCCTTTTCAGTCTCCTGAGAACCGATGAGCACCCGGTCAGGTGCTTCCAGATCTGCTATGGCCGTACCTTCAGCCAAAAATTCGGGATTTGAGACCACCTCGAAATGAATCCCCTTATCATTGGAATTTAAAATACGTTCCATGGCACTGGCTGTTCGGACCGGCAGGGTACTCTTTTCCACAATGATTTTATCCGATTCGGCGGATTGCAGGATACCCCGGGCAGTTTTTTCCCAGTATTGCAGATCAGCACTTTTACCAGCACCCTCCCCGAATGTTTTAGTCGGGGTATTCACAGAGACAAATATGATATCGGCTTTTTTTATATTCTCGTCGATTTCGGTGGAGAATACCAGATTCCGGCCCCGGGCCTGCTTGACCACATCCAGGAGCCCCGGTTCAAAAATGGGTAAATTGTCCGTTTCCCATGCCTTAATCTTTTCGGCATTAATATCGACAACCGTAACCAGATATTGGGGACATTTCGCAGCAATCATGGCCATTGTGGGGCCACCCACATAACCCGCACCAATACACAGAATGTGTTTTTCATAGTTCGTAGTTTCCATCTGACTGAGCTTCCTTTCTTCATCGTTAAATGAGAGTCTAATGATCAAATTCACAGAGTGTCACATTTTTATTTTCTTCCCTGTCTCCTCATAAAAAAACCACGAGTATCCGACAAACAAATGCAACCAGGAAAACAATTGTTAAACCTGAGCATGATTAATTTGTATGGATACGAACTCGTGGTTTTTTCATTCGTAAACAATCCGTTTTGGATCGGCTTTTCGATAGTCTAAAAGATAATGTCCGATTCCGTTTTCAATTACTTCGGCATAACGGGGCACATTTATGCAGGCCAACGCTTTATCGGGATAATCCTCTGTCCAGCTCTCCATGGTTTGCAAAATGGCAGAGGTATGTCTGCCGACACGAATTTCGATGGGCCATCCATTCTCATCGATTTCTTCGAAAAGCAGTCCATGTTCACCCGCTTTCACGACAAACTCGTCCTTTCCCGTGAGGAGCTGCTCCCGGGTCGTTCTTCCCCTCGTTGCATCCAGGAAAGGTTCCGGTGCTTCAAATAGAAGGGAGATGGCATCGGAAAAATCACCCACCTCCCGGTGAGACAATCCATGGAGATTCCTGGGCGAAAACTCAGTACCCATGTTGAAACCCTCCATATCCGTAAGCATCATCGATACAAATGTCGCCAATTCCTGCCCCTTCTCATGGGTCACGATGGTGCTGATCACCGGATACTGCAATTCCGCTTCATGAAGATCGATGAAGATATCCACTTTTTCCTTTCGGATCAGCTCCATGAAGGCATAGCACGTTTTCTCGGTGAGGGATCCATTGGGTCTCCCCGGCCAGGTTCTGTTCAGGTTGCGTATGTCTACATAGGCGAGTTCCTGCTTACTGGGATAATGGATGTAAACTTCTGGATCGGGCCACTGGTCCAGGGGATTCGACCACCTGTCCCCCATCCTGAATTTTTGTCCTCCCCACGCCGTGGAAATGGTGTAATCCGGAGGATACGCACCACTGATTCGGGTGACTGTTGTGCCGCTTCGATTACCACTGATTACGACGATCAAACGTCCCTTTTCCATCACGCCGTTCTCGACAAATAACCAGGGTGCCAGTCTTCCGGCGGGCTCTTCAGGGTGAGACCCACCCATGACCATCATGGTAGCTCCCGGTGTTTTTCCTTCAAGAATATAGACATTGCAATCGTTTATCGTCCCTTCTATACCGGAAAAGTACGCATTCAACTTTTTGACTTCCGTCACACCGGGACCCAAAACGACAGGTTCCTTGAGATGCCTGCTCTTATAGAAACTGATTCCTGATAAAATAAATAGCAACAGTCCCAATAGACTAACAATGATTTTTCGATAAGCATGTTTCTCCATAATACCC
>CAZYTI010001016.1:0-2366 GCA_964650065.1 uncultured bacterium | reverse complement strand
AGCGATGCCACCGGGCTTGCCCCTCCCATATTGACTTCGGCAGCGTATTTGAGATCCTGAATACCGAAGTTGCTGATGAATTCATGTGTGGTGGCACCAACAGTACCAGGCATGATGCCGTCGATATCATTGGGGGTTAACCCGGCATCTTCTATGGCCTTTAGCGAGGCTTGAAGTTGAAGCTCCAGGACAGTCCTCCCGGAGTTTTTGGAATATTCCGTCTCTCCAACTCCTACAACGGCACTTATATCTTTCAAGGTAAACATCATCTCTCCTCCATTATTGTGTTTGTTCCTTAATGTTCCGTAATGGATTATTTAAGGAAAACCAAGGTTCATGGTTCCAAATGTATCAAAAGATGGAAATATATCAGCGCCGGACCAAGACTGTTTAACTCGTCCTTTGCTTTAGCCCATTTTAAAGATTCCGGGTCTACAAAATAACATTCAAAAGGAAAATCAATAAAATTGTGCCGTACTTTATCAGCAATCTTATTGTTGCACAAATAATCCACATGAAATGATTATGGTCAATAAATGACTATGTTCATTAAATCACATAAACACTTCTTGTCAAGCATTTTTTTGGTTTTCTGGTATTTCCATGCTTCTGTTCTTTAAAATAGCCATTTAAATCATATGCTCCATTGTAACGTCTGTTAAATTATTAGAGAAATTTTAGAAAGTCGGCATAGGTTTTATAATGCAAGGTTCTGGATGAGGCATCTGCTGGTATGTCTCTTAGGGTATAGTACGACTTTGGATCTGTACACATATGTAGACATGGAAAAAATGGCAATTTTCCGCCTTGATCTGTTGAATCCGACTATGGTACGACAATAGTGCGAAAAATTGAAAACAAGAGCACTTTCGATTCTTTTCGGGTATAATGCGATTATTGGCCATACCCCTATATATTGAGGTGTGGGCTTTCAAGGAAATTGTTGTGATATGATCTCCAGGCTTATTGGGCCTGAACCTGGGATACAACATGGCTGTATCCAGGGTTTTAAGATTCTATTGAAGTTATAAATTCAAAATCGTCAGATCAAATGTAAATTTCCACATTTTTTATGCCAACCGGTCACAAAATGGTCACAAACGGTCAAAATGGTAAAATAATGATATCTGAAAACCTTTATCAGCTATGCAATTATCAAGGCGGTCTGTCACAAAATCCCACAAAAAAAGGGTTTACAGCCTTCAATATCTGCAAACCCTTGTTTTTACTGGTAGGCACGAATGGATTTGAACCATCGACCTCTACCGTGTCAGGGTAGCGCTCTCCCCCTGAGCTACGTGCCTGTATGAACCGTGGTTAACACCTCTTTAAAATGCTGTCAAGAAAAATGACGGCAGATTAAAGCCCCGTCTGGGCCGGAGCCGCCGATCCCTCTTTGATCAGTTTGATTTTCATTTCATCGGCCATGATGTCGTAGATATTGATACCGAAAGACTCAAAGCTGATGAGCATCAGGGCTTCCGCCAGTTCATCGGTGCTGCCGTCATAATCGACCTGAATACCGGCCTCATCGGCTTTCATTTCGTTGACGAAGATGCTGTTGACACCCGGCAGCTCTTTTAAGGCTTTTCTGAACTTTACAAAACTGGTGAGATCACTGATGCCTTCCACATTAAGATTCAACTGGGCCGCGCTGTCCGCCGCGGTCTGCCATTGGGCCGCCAGTTGAATAGAAAGCGTCTTTCCGGCAAGGTTTCCCGCCTGGGCAAGGGCTTCCTGGCTGCCTTTCACGGGGTCTGCGTCCAGTATAACGGCTTCTTCTCGTACCTGACAAATTTGTTCCCCTGAATCGGATCTAAGGACGCGTACAGTTACGATACCTTTAAAGGTTCTTTTATCACTTCCCATAACATTAGGCGCCCATTCAACCTTTGCATCCCCAACGATGATGATCTCGGCAATGGTATTGCGCGCGATTTTAAGGGCTTCCTTGTCTGAGAGCAGGCTTTCCTGGCGAATGAGAATTAAATCATCAGACAGCGGTATGTTGTCATGGGGAAGAATGTCATAGGTGGCTTCGGTCATTATGTTCTTCATGGCCTGGTCGGAATAGATCGGCTCAGCCGTTTCGTTTTGAGGGCCCCACCAGAAACGGGAGGTGACATCTTCAACTGATTTTTCCGAAATCAGAATCAATATTTTAGGCAGGCGTTTCTGTTTCCTGATAAACCCGGATTCCTGTAAATGTTTTTTTAAAGCGTCCATTGAAACCGTTACCTTGACGACAACCCGGTACAGATTACCTGCTGTGGATTCCGCCGGTACCTGATACTCACGAATGAATGGGGTGGTATCCTGTAAAAGGGTTTGACTGATTTCATGGAAATATTTCACAAGTCCGTTTT
>CAZYTI010001015.1:0-2371 GCA_964650065.1 uncultured bacterium | reverse complement strand
ATTGCCGTTTTGGTCGTAGGTATAACCGATTGTGCTTCCATCCGGCCGGTTGACCCGTGTAATTCGAACTGCTCAGTCAACTAAGTCCCCAATGTCCAGAAAAGGAAAAAGCAGTTAAGAAGAAAATCTTAACCGCTTATTGCGTTTGTTTAATTTGTGAAGAACGCCCCCAATTTCCCCCTGGTCCAAATTTATCAAGGTAAGTTATCAGTATATCAAGGTACGTCCCCTAGCTTCTTATGAGAGCTAGCTATTAACTATGTGTAGCACACCTAATAAGAGGTAGTAATAATAGATAAATTATTTCCATCTTCATTGATCGTACAAATTTGGCCACCTCTTTCATTTACTTCATTAAGAAATAATATCTTTGCACCGTTATGAACATAAGATGGATAATAAATGTCTAAATTATCTTGATGGAGTATTTTAGTCAAAACGTGTGAATCCAATGTCATTGTCCACAATTCATACTCACCTTCATCACGCCAGTCAGCAACAAAAAGGATTTTATTATCATCAGGAGAAAAAGAAGGGTAATAGCAAAAACATTTTCTTAATCTGATTTCACCTGTACCATCGACATTAATCATTCCAATCCCCGTAGCATCTTGCTCGCCTTGCCATACCGACTTAAAAAGGAGTTTTCTACAATCATTGGAAAATTTCGGACCAGAGTACCAAGCATCTCCGTAAGTTATCCTTTTAACTTCTGTACCATCAACATTCATAATAAATATATGAGATTTAAGACCTTCCGTTTTTAAATCAGATACGTTTCTCGCAAATACAATTTTAGATCCATCAGGAGAGAAAGAAGGATTTCCATCATAATGCTTATAATATGTTAACCTAGATTGCTTCGAACCATCACGGTTCATTATATAAATTTCTCCGTTACCGTCCCTCTCTGAAACGAAAACAATTCTGTTGCCATCAGGAGAGAAAGAGGGCTCCCCTTCATATTCGGCTGTATAGGTTAACCTCATCCAATTATCACCATTACTGTTAACAATACAGATATCACCAAGACCATAGCGTGTGGAGCCAAACACAATTTTCGCGCCATCGGAAGACATGGAAGGATTTGTTCCTATATAGGCGCCCCCTTTTTTAAACCTGTCACCTCTCATTCCGAAGGCATCTTTATGATATGTGTTTAAGGAAATAAAGATAATAACCCAAAATAAGAATAATAGCTTATACTTATAAAATTTGCTCATCAACTACCTCATCTTTAGAATAAAGGAATTTCGATAATATTTTCCGGCTTAATACAACCAAAAGCTTTTCGTAATGCCCATTTGTTATGGATGTATTTAAATGGGGGTTGCGCTATTCTAAGACAGCTGCATAATTTTCGATCACATGACAATTGCTCAAGGCTTTTATTATCGTCACACCACACTGTTCCATACGGTGGTTCTACCCCTCTATTTTTATAACATAAATCATGTTTATAACAACATCTATCCAACCCTACGTCCCTGCTCTTCTTCCAAGGACGGTCATTAATTAAATCACCATACCCTGGTCCGCAGAAATTGCCATGAAAAGGAAATGTTCCTTCAGGATCAATTAAATTAGAAGGATTATTGTTAGAATAGACGAATAAATGGTTAAGAACGTCAGCTAAAATTCCATCACATAACAATCCCACCGAATCAGAAGTAATGTATCTCCCTGTTCCAGGCTCATAATATCTGTTGTAGTTGTAGTGCAGTCCGGTTTCATTATCAAAGTATTGGCCTGCGAACCGAAGATTATTTGTTATGGTAAGAGAAGGATCAACCTCCGCTTCGCCAAAAGAAGAGTACTTCGCGGACCAAACAACGGCACCGTTGATTGTCGTTAGCTTCTGGGGGGTTCCCAGGTGGTCATTTTGGTAGAAGTAGTACTCCCCACCTTGCTTCATAAACAGCGGATCAGTGGTCCAGGTGGAGCCGGGTTTGTAACCATACGTCTTGATTTCAGCACCGGTTGCATCGTATTCTCCGATGAGTCCCTCATCAGAATAATGGAAATTGGTTCTTACACCTCCTACCTCCTTCCACAATCTTCGTCCAAAGGGATCATAATAGTAGGTGGCGATTACGGTTCCTGATCCGTCCTCTACCCTCTCCAGGCGATTTTCCGGATTGTAAAAGAACTTGGTGATCACACCGGCAACGCTCTTTTGGGTCATGTTACCGTTTGCATCATAAACATACGCTATATCGTCATATCCTTCAAGTTCATTATTCTGATGGGGGATGGGGTCAAACCTTGATTAGGATTTTATATTGACAGGTTTAGCCTCAGCAGATATAAAAGATGCTGTCAGGGGCGATCTGAAAATGTCTTAAAATGGGCGGTTTGAAAATGTCTTATT
>CAZYTI010001014.1:0-2373 GCA_964650065.1 uncultured bacterium | reverse complement strand
TGGCGTCCCTGTTGTGGGGAAAGACCATCACCAGAATAAAAAAAATAAAAACGACCATGGACCTGGAGATGATAAGCCGAAGCATTTCTGTGGGGAACGGCCATACCTGAAGCCGATCCCAATACTGTGATTTTCATTGATCCTTTTCCTGGAAGTATTTGATCGTTCGGTGTAATCCTTCCATGAGAGAGATATTCGGTTTCCAACCCATGTATTGTTCCGCTTTAAGACTACTGATGACACTTCTTTTTTGTTCTCCCTTAAGAGGAGGTCCATGTTTCTCATTGGCCCGGTTCCCGGTTTTTTCGTTAATCATTTGAAAGATCGTATTCACATCTGTTTCAATACCGGTTCCAATATTAAAAATTTCACTCCCTTCTTTCTGGATCGCTTTCAAGTTGGCGTTTACCACGTCACCAACAAACACATAGTCTCTTGTCTGATTGCCATCCCCATGAATGATTGGCTGATTACCGGACAGGATATGATGCGTGAATATGGCCACGACACCTGCTTCTCCTTTGGGATTCTGACGGGGACCATAGACATTACTGTAACGCAGGATCACATAATCCAGACCAAATTCATTTTGATAATAAAACAGATATTTTTCCGTGGTCAATTTTGTAATTCCATAAGGAGATAGGGGATTGGTAGGATGGGATTCATCACATGGGAATTCTCGCTGGTTGCCATAGATTGCACCCCCAGTTGAGGCAAAGAGGAATTTGTTCACCCCGAAGCGGATACAGTTTTGGAGGATGTTAATGGTGCCCAGGACGTTGACACTGGCATCGTATGCAGGATTTTCAACTGACATACGAACGTCCATTTGGGCTGCATGATGGCATACCACATCAAACCCGCCATGCTCGAAAATTTTTTCCAATTCGTTGGCTCTGATATCCATGAGGTAGAATTTTGCCCTGGGATTGATATTTTCCCTTCGCCCCATACTAAGATTGTCAATGACACTCACTTCGTGTCCTTGAGAAATGAAACCATCTGCAATGTGTGATCCGATAAAGCCGGCTCCACCCGTGACGAGGATTTTCAATTATCCCTCCTGTTGACTTGTGCTCTATTGTTAGAAATAAACCACAGAGTCCACAGAGTTTTTCTCTGCGTACTCTGTGGTTTCATTTCTTTCTTTTTTCATAAAGCGTATGACTTTGAATCGCCTTCTCTGATAACTCGGTTTTGAAGTTTTCCCAGATTTGTTATGGTTATTTCGATAGTATCCCCATCTTCTATAGGGGAGACGCCTTCCGGAGTACCGGTTGCAATGATGTCACCGGGCTCGAGTGTGAGAAATCGTGACAAATGTGCAATCAGTCGGGGAATCTTGAAAATCATTGAAGCCGTGCTGGCTTCTTGGTGTTTTGTTCCATTCACCGTCAGTTGAATGTTCAGGCCATGAGGATCTTCGATCTCATCTGCTGGAACCAGATAGGGTCCCATGGGACAAAAAGTGTCTAAACTTTTGGATCGGAACCATGGCTTATTGTTTTTTGTATCCTCTTTTTGCATCGTTCGGGCAGTGACATCGTTTAGGATGGAGTATCCTGCGATATATGAACCTGCATCCGCTTCGCTGATGTTTCTGCATTTTTGCCCAACGACCACGGCCAGTTCCGCTTCATGATCCACGCGTCCATTCAGCCATTGGGGGATGATAATTGGAGCCTTATGGGGGATAAGCGTCGAGGGGGCTTTACTGAAAAATAACGGCTCTTCCGGAATATCATGATGGAGCTCTTCTGCATGGGCCTGATAGTTACGACCAATGCCGATGATTTTCGACGGTCTTGCGATAGGCAGCTCGAAATGGAGGCCCGTGCTGATTCTGATTTCGGACTCTTTAGATTGTACCCACGGATTTTCCAATACACTTCGGATCATCTCCGCAGAACAATAACCCATTTCTACCAGGACTTGAAGAAACGAAAAGGTCACTGGTGTTTTAATACCCTTCGCTCTCTGGTATATATCCAAAGCAAGGGTGAGATTGAAAGTCCCATTGGTTGTCTCTACACCAATCCCCAGTCCTTTTTCACTTTTACTGAATGAAAATAATTTCACTTGTCATCTCCTTGCATCGATTGTATTCCTCACAGTTATTATAATTAACTGTTTTGATTTTTTCAAGATAAATATGAAAATATTGAAAATATTTTATTGAATTATGTTTTATAAAAATGACTTGCATAAATTATTTTATTTGTATATATTTTATAGTTTTGCAGGAAATTGGTATGCTTGAAGAGCTGATACAAAAATTAGACGGTACTGTCAGGAAACTCAGGGGGATGGGAAAGCTGACGGAAAAGAATATCGGCGAGTCGATGCGGGATATGCGTCGTGTCCTTTTGG
>CAZYTI010001013.1:0-2376 GCA_964650065.1 uncultured bacterium | reverse complement strand
TAGTAAAGATAATTGTTTTTTATGAATCATTGAAACAAGTGTTGATTTTTAATCGTATATTTATATTGTAAGCCAAGACTAATATGAGGCATTTTTTTTATTTTATTATCTTGGAATCCAATAGATATAGAGAAGAGGGTGTTATGGATTTATTAACACGATTAGAGGAAGTAATCCTAATGGCCGTCTGGCGGCTGAAGAGCAATGCGTATGGCGTCACTATTAATAAGGAAGTTTCAGAAAGAGTCAATAAAAATTACTCGATGGGGGCGCTCTATTTTACTCTGGATCAGCTTCATACCAAGGGTTATATACGAAAATCGACCGGCAACCCGACACCGGAAAGGGGGGGGCGCCGGAAAATATTTTATGAGCTCACACCGGAGGGTAAAAATGCCTTGCTGGCAGTCAGAAGGCTTCAGGATTCATTGTGGGATGGTATTTCCCGGGTCGCATTTGAGAATTAGGAATGATGACAAAAAAACATAAACCGCCCAAATTATTTAAGTTCTTGCTCCGCATGATCTCCAGGCCTGAAGAACGTTTTTCAGTAATCGGCGATTTTGAAGAGATCTATGCTGAGATTGCTGCGGAGAAGAGTGTTTTACACGCATTACGATGGTATGGAACTCAGATTGTTAAATCCATTCCCCTGTTTTTCATGAGCTACACTTACTGGAGAATAGCCATGTTTAAAAACTATCTCATCATTGCATTCAGGAATATGAAAAGAAATAAAGGATATTCATTCATTAATATATCCGGTCTGGCAATTGGCCTGGCCTGTTTCATTTTAATGTTTTTATGGATTCATGATGAATTCAGTTTTGACAGGTTTCATGAAAACGCAGATGGGTTATACAGAGTCATATCAAAAATTCCCACTTCAAATGAAATCACGCATAGCGCGAGAACGGCGAATGCTGTAGGACCGACTTTAGTTGATAATTATCCTGATATTGTGAATTATACAAGATACCAGTGTTTTGGAGGGACATTGATTGAAGCCAACGGGAAATCCTATGTAACTGATTATTATGCTGTTGCCGATCCATCATTTTTTGAGATGTTTTCTTTTCCCTTCATGAAGGGAGATCCTAAATTCGCTTTAACCGACAAGTTTTCAATCGTTATAACAGAGAGTATGGCCAGGAGATTTTTTGGAGAAGCAGATCCTATGGGTAAAATTCTGAATCTCCAACTTCATAGAGAACCCTTCAAGGTTACCGGCGTATTAAAAGATCTGCCTGAAACTTCACATTTGTATTTTGAGTGCATGATACCTTTTATTGTCTGCAAAGATTGGTTCGATGCTGATCCGGGGAGCTGGAAAATTACGCAGTATTATACCTATCTTATGTTACAAAAAGGAAGTCAATTGGATGACGTGAATGAGAAGATCGGCAATATAATAAAAGAGCATGATGAATCTGCAATTGCTGACATTTATCTTCAACCTTTAAAGGATATACATTTAAGATCGAATTTTACAGGAGATCTTGATAATTATAAAAAAGGCGACATGAAAACCATCTATATATATTGTATTACCGCATTGAGTATTTTAATCATCGCCTGCATTAATTTTATGAATCTTTCAACCGCACAGTCCGGCAGGCGGGCAAAAGAGGTTGGATTAAGAAAAGTGGTTGGGGCCCAAAAATACCATCTTTTAAAGCAGTTTTTAGGTGAATCGGTTCTCCTCTCGATTTTTGCATTACTTTTAGCGATCATTTTGGTTATTATTTTATTGCCGTTTTTCAACAACCTGACCAATAAACAATTGGTTTTGGATTTATCGATAAATTTGAAATTAATGATTTGGATTGTGGGGATTACGCTTTTAACCGGTGTCATTTCCGGGATTTATCCGGCATTTTTTCTTTCTGCATTGAAACCTGTAAATGCCCTGAAGAATTCCGGATTTAGAAGCAGACGAGGCGGATTATATTTAAGGAAGCTTCTGGTCATATCACAATTTACGTTTTCGGTAATACTCATTGCAGGTACCCTGATTGTTTACCATCAATTGGATTTTATTAAAAACAAACCGCTTGGTTATGATAGCAAATATATTATTCATCCCCGCAGTTATTTCAACAATTCCCTTAAAGATGAATTGCTTCAAAATCCGAACATTATCAGTATTGCGCAAGGCCCAAGCCCCGGTATAGAGTTGCGGGGAAATTCATCGTTCCAGTGGGAAGGGAAAAACGGTGATCAGGAAATCACGCTCTATCCGAGGTATGTTGATTATTCTTATTTAGAAACATTTAATATGTCCATGAAGGAAGGAAGATTTTTTTCTCAGGCGTTCGGCACAGATGATCATAGTATAATTATTAATGAAACAGCGGCCAGAGTGATGGGACTTGA
>CAZYTI010001012.1:0-2379 GCA_964650065.1 uncultured bacterium | reverse complement strand
AGGCCGAAGATTACCTTCATAGAGCGAAAACTCAGGGAAGTCTGAAATTCCCTGCTGATAAATTGTTGTTTCATTCAGGCAGAATGTCTCACATGAGCCTGTCATGCGTAGGCTGTGGCAGTTGTGAAGATGCCTGTCCTGTGGCTATTCCGGTCGCACAAATCTTTAGCCTTATCGCCGATAGAAATCAAGAATTATTTAAATACCTGCCGGGAATGAACAAGGAAGAAATGCCGTTGGTCGTGTATAAAGAAGAAGAATTTGAGGAATTCGAAGATTCTCACTAGACATTAGGAGAATAATATTGAAGGTGTTAAAACTCAAACAAGGGGCAGAAGAGGGAATAAAAGACCTTTTTAAATTCCTTATAGGAAATAAGCGCGCCACAGGAATTTTTACATTAAAAAAAATCCATGCCAATGGAGCGGTCGGCTATGCCTTAATTACAGATACCCGCGAAATTGAAAATAGCTTTCCACTCTATCCGTTCATGCCCGTTAATGCGGCCCAATCCCTGTCTGTATTGACGTCGCGGGAAACCCTCTCAGAACCGATTGCAGCATTTGTGAGACCTTGTGAGTTACGAGCATTCGTTGAACTTGTGAAACTTGAACAGGGAAGTTTAGAAAACATCTTTATCATGAGTTCAACGTGTGGTGGAGTTTATCCGCTTGACATGGCAGTGACGAATGATATCGAGCGCAA
Source organism: uncultured bacterium (assembly GCA_964650065.1). GTDB lineage: Bacteria > Zhuqueibacterota > QNDG01 > QNDG01 > DSAB01 > CAZYTI01. The sequence continues at coordinate 1,674 of CAZYTI010001012.1, read as the reverse complement.
TCTTGAAGCCTATTGGACTGCCCTTCAGACTGGAGAAATTCCCACCGATATACGACCTGTTTGTAGAGGATGTGAGCATTTTGTTCCGTATCATTCGGATCTCACGGTTGCCTTAATTAGCAAAGATCGAGATGAATCCTGCCATATATTTTTGCAAACTGATAAAGCCAAAGAATTCTTGAACGGCATAGATGGAGAAATGCTTGACGCCGAATTCAACGGTCAGGAGATAGCACTGTATCGAGATAAAAGAATTGCTGCAAGGGAGAAACTGTTTTCCGAGCTAAACCTGGAACAGAGTGGCCTTGATGGACTAATCAAGATCTATGGAAAATGTATAGGTTGTCATGGATGTAGCAGTGTATGTCCTATATGTTATTGCGCGCTGTGTTTCTTTGACTCAAAGCTGAATGAATTGAGTGCTTTAACGTATGAACAGGAAATGAAAAAAAAAGGTGGGATTAGAGTTCCCGGTAAAACAATATTTTATCATATCGGACGATTGTCGCATGTAAGCATTTCATGTGTGGGATGCGGCGCCTGTAGCGATGTTTGTCCGGTGGATATTCCGGTTTCAAACGTTTTCTTAAAAACAAGTCATGTAACCCAGGGGATGTATGAGTATATCTCCGGACAAGATGTTAATGAACCTATACCGCTGCAAGTCTTCAAAGATCAAGAATTAACCGGATTTGAGCGATAGGAGAAATATATGGCAGAAGAATTCAGACCGACGATTGTGGGGTTTCTGTGTACCTGGTGTGCGTATGCCGGGGCTGATCTTGCAGGGGTGAGCAGACTCCAAATGCCCTCGTCGCTTCGAACAATCAGAGTAATGTGTTCAAGCAGGGTAAATCCGCTTTATATTGTCAATGCGCTGTTGGCAGGCGCAGATGGCGTGCTGGTGGCTGGATGTCATCCCGGGGATTGTCATTACAGCAAGGGAAACTATTATACTCGCAGAAGGTTTGCAATGCTGAAAACATTGCTGGAGAGCTTAGGTTTTGAGCCTGAGCGAGTGAGACTGTCGTGGGTAGCAGCCTCAGAAGGCCCACGTTTTCAACAGGTCGTTACAGAATTTACAGAGGACATAAAAACACTTGGAAAAAACAGAGCAACAGAACAAGTTTTTCTTTAGCATAGATTTTGAAAAAGGATCACACGAACAGCTCTTAAGCAAGTTTCAGAAAGCTGTCCGAAGTATTGCTGATAATATTGCAAAGTAAATAAGATGGACGCCACCTTTAAGATGGTGCCCATCCTGGTTTCTACCTGCTATCTGCTTCTAAAACAGAGCGTAGACGAATGGAGCAACAGCAGAACCTTCGGTCAGCACGATTAATAGTCCTAACAACAGTAATAATACCACGATAGGTCCCAGCCACCACTTTTTGCGTTCCTTCATAAATTGGTAAAATTCAGAGATAATTTGAAATTTACCTACCATATATTCTTCTCCTTCTTCTTGTTATTTGAAACATAAGTACTTACGTACATATTTTAGGTATTAACATCCTCAATTAAAAAGATTTTTGAATAAAAAGAACTCTGTCAATAAAAAAATTACAAATTCAAAATTATCAGTTGGTTTTATCTATTCAATCGTTTTTTAAAGCGTTCAACAAGGGCAGGATCGAGTTCGGGAAACATTTTTTCAATGTGTTTTAAGGCTTC
>CAZYTI010001011.1:1154-2380 GCA_964650065.1 uncultured bacterium | reverse complement strand
TTAGTTATGGCCAAAAGAGCTCTTTCACCTTTTTCCTAAGCTCAGGTCTGAAATCGGGATGGGCGATTTCTATAAGTGCCTCAGCTCTCTGACGATGATTTTTCCCCATCAACCTTGCCACTCCATATTCTGTAATTATGATGTCAGCCCAATGGCGTGGAATTGTTACTGTTGTTCCTGGGTCAAACATCGGAACGATTGAAGAAATCGCTCCTTCCATACGAGTTGATGGTAGCAGTGTGAGGGCTCGGCCTCCTTTCGACATAACTGCGCCAAAGTGACATTCCGGCTGACCACCATTCCCATTGATCATGCGTGTACCAAAGGCACTTTCAGAGTTAATCTGACCTAAGAGATCTACAGAAATGGCATTATTTATGGCCACCTGATTGTCATTCTGTGAAAAGGTTTTTATATTAACAGCATACTCTGCATCGTAGAGTTCAAACAGAGGATTGTCATCAATTATATCCAGGTCCTCTCTATCGGCTCCGGACCATGCAGTGGCAACCGCCTTTCCTCTGTGTATATTCTTATATTTTCCTGTAGCAATTCCCTTTGTTACTAACTTTGCAATACCTGACGCTGTCATCTCGCTTTGTATTCCTAAATCATTTTTATCATCAAATGTTCCGAGCCTTATTAGCGATGCACTTGGCTCGCCAACTCCACACTGAAAACAATCACCGTCTTTAATCAGTTCAGAGACATAGCGCGCAATCTTCTTAGTGGTTTCAGGAGGATCCATCAGTCCAAGTGCCAGTGCAAGCATGTCCGGAGGGAATTCAATAATCGCTTCTCGATTTCTGGAAAGTACAACAGGGTCTATTTTAGGAATCAGCTCTTCCATCTCTTTACGCCATTCGGTTTTGACTTTGGAGATAAGGTTTTGTATTTCTTTCTCGGAAAGAAGCTCAACAGGTGCATCCACAAAATAATCTATCTCTGAAACATGAATCCAATTGTCACCATGCGCCGTTATCATGGAGTTGTCTACCTCGGCCAGAACAATCTTTGCCCTTCTTGCACACCCTTTTTTGTGCCATAATTCAGGGCCCAAATTGCAAAAACCTTGCTTGTTAGGAGGAGACACGTTGACGATAAAAACATCAATTGGCCTCACTTCTGGCCGTTTTTCATCATAAGGCTTAAACTGTAGGGAAAAAACAACCGGGTTATATATTGTCTTTTTTCTTATTTTGTTTAATTGGGGGGGGGTATGAGGT
>CAZYTI010001011.1:0-1144 GCA_964650065.1 uncultured bacterium | reverse complement strand
CATCTCCAATAAACAGTTCATGCTCAATATGGAAAGACTTTTCCCATTCAGGCTCGGATGTGAAGTCGATAGCTTGGACGACTCCAGGCCGTGCTAAATGAACCTCAACATTTCTAAGGTCTTCCCTTCTTTTAACAATTTCATGATGAATAAGTCTTGGGCCTGCCAGAGGTATATAAACTCGGTTTTTCGATTTGACCACCTTGGCAGCTTCTTCTGCGGAAACAGTCTTTTTTTTATAATTCTCTTGCCAATTCATACTGTATTTCATCTTATCAGTGTTTCGTATCATCATAGGTTGCCCTCCTTAATGGAGATAATTCTTTTTCGGATACACTATGAATACATGAAAATATTTAACCGTTATTTCCATCTCTTAATCGAATTAAACCTACACCCCCTCTGGCAAGCTCAGAATAAAAATTCTTCATACGATCTGTTACCCTTCCATTGACAGCGTAGTTGGTCATAACACCGGGCCTTATGATTCTGTTTTTAAGCTCAAGGCCGCCAACCATAATAGGTTCAAAGAGTTTTTTTAATTGGCTCATTAACCAGGCCTTTCCTAAATATTTTCAAACCAGACATCAATTGGTTAATTGTATAAATTGTTGTATCAGCGCCACAAGGGTTTGTGGTGCATCCTCTTGGCAAAAATGCCCAACACCAGGCAATGTAATAACTGGGCCATCAGGATAAAGTGACCTGAAATCATCCATCGCATGTTGTGGATTAATGGCATAATCTTCTAAGCCTACAGCTAACATCGCCGGCTTTTTCATTAAAGCTTCAATTCCCGTTGATCCTTCTACCATATAATCCATTATTCGCATATGTAACGCGTCCAGTGGAAATTCAATACCACCTATACATGATGCTTTGTCTGGAAAAGGTGCCGAATAGGCACGAATCCAGTTTCCATTAACGACCGCTGAGTTCTGAAAACCGATAATTTTCATAACACTTAAGACAATAGAACCTAAATTTCCCAAAACTTCTTCTAAGGTTCCCGCCTGATGATGCTTATCAATCCATTGGAACCAGGGCGTGAGTTCCCTTTCAGAATTTTCAGCAGAAATTGTCCCGTAGCCAATTACCGTATTCATTAAGCAGATTCTTTTTACACGTTCCGGATACCGTACGG
>CAZYTI010001010.1:0-2385 GCA_964650065.1 uncultured bacterium | reverse complement strand
ATTATATCTACATCCCTTGCAGCCCCATCCATGGGAACAGCATTTACTGGACACCCCTTTCAGAAGGTGTCGCAATAGCCGCTTATCTGCGGGCACACCTGTCCGACCGGGTTATCCCGAGAATCTGTACAGCAACACCCATTGGAAAAATCGACTGGCATACAAGCGGTTGGGCAGTAGAAAACGTCAAGGAGAACGGAAATTTTATATGGATAAGAACGTCTTATACGCCTGAATATTTCAAGTCTTTTGCTCCGCTTGCCTATGAACTGACAAATATACGAGTTAATGATGAGGGAACAATAGATATTCAGTATATGGCAAAAATCGGTGATGACTCTCTGTTTCTGGGATCACGACCACCAAGAACAGGTCAAAGAAATGCTTCTGTAGCAAAAGCTGATCAACTGAGCGTTGAAGACATACACGATCTGCTGATGGGACCATCAATTGTTGAAACAGGGTCCGGGACTTTGGCCCGCCTTCATGAAACACGAGTGGCAATTCATGCCAGTGCGGATGAGACAGATTTTGATTACATACGAGCAGACAACAGAATTACAGATGTTGTTATTTTATCTGAAAACGATGCTGTTGAATCCCTGTATTCTATCAGCAGCATCGTACATAAGCTTCAACAGATTCCCCACGTCAACGCAGTGAGACTGCGAAGCTTGAAATTCAATTACGCCCCGGAAATGTATACTCCTACTGTCATTAACAAGCTTGGAGAACTTAATAGTCTGACAATTGTCAATCCATTGAGGCTTGAAATAGAAACCTGGTTTCTCAAAGCTGATGAGATAAAACCTGAACATGCAACACTCACCCGCAGACTAAACAACAAAGGTATTACTGTGTATAGCAATACTCCGCTTATGGGGGGGATAAATGATTCCCCTGATGAAATTCACAATCTTGCCTATTTGTGCAGACAGGCAGGTATTGAGTTCCATCATTTGTATGTTGCCGGCCTGCCTGTTCAGAAACAATGGAATCAAAGCCATCCCGTAGATATGTATGATGTTATAGATATTGCCACAACGGTCAGAAGAGAAGGCAGCGGCAGAGAAATTCCCCGGTATATTGTCCAAACTCCTCTTGGAGAGGTTGATTACGGCCTAACTTCATCGTTTGTCCATGACAATGGAAAGATGTTACTAAAACTTGATTGTTATCCCCTTTCATATTTTAAAAACATAGATCCGGATTTTTCATTACCTGATACTGTGAGTCTTGATAAAGATGGCAAACCGGTTATTCAGGTTTCAGGGATGACACGATCAAGCGATTTTCCTATTTAACCTGGATTATTCAGGTTAAAGGAATCTAAGAATGAGATACCCGTATCTGTCTTACAATGACAACATCAAACACATGCCGGTTTTTAAGGATTTGAAAGGGGCTCCTTTTGTGGTTGATATATCCTCTACAAGTGAATTCCTCAATGGAATTGATGTCAGGGATCAGGTCAAGTTCCAGAAAATCCTGGAAGAAAAGATGCAAGGTAAATATCACTGGGGGGTGTCATCGTATCTGGAAAATCGTGAAATCCTTCTTGCTGGCTGTCCCCAGATGGTTGAAGAGCAACGCTTTTTTCACCTGGGCCTGGACGTGATTGTGGATCTCGGTACGCCACTGCACGCACCATTGGATTCAACAGTCAAAGAAATAGGTTATGAGGCTGGTGATGGAAACTATGGCGGATATGTCCTGTTAATGCATCAGAGTGACCATTTTGAAACGTTTTACAGTTTTTACGGCCATCTGTGCAGAGACAAACTGCCTGTATCAGGAGCAGACATTGCTGCTGGCGAAGCCTTTGCAGAAATTGGTGATTTTCATGAAAACGGCAACTGGTTTTATCATACACATATCCAGGTTATCACCGCAAAGGGACTTGAACAGGGATATATTTCGAAGGGCTATTGTTCAAAAGACGATCTGGCTAACATACATGAGCTTTGCCCGTCCCCTCTTCCGTTGTTTATCAAATAATGTGATGTGAATCATAAGCGTTCGTGATGGAGTCCACTTCAAAAGTGGCCTCCATCTGATTAGGTGGAGGCCACTTTTGAAGGTGGCTCCACCACGTGTTATCTTATGGAATTTTGTCAAAAATCTCTCTGGGATTTATCCGGTGTTGATGATGGTATCATGACCATTGATTCACATACGGCAGGAGAATTGACATGCCTTATTGTCGGAGGAATCGGAGAAATTCAGGGCAACACCATGGCCTTGAAACGTGAGTATTTTAAAAAAGAATATGATCACATCAGACAGATGCTGACAAAGGAACCATGGGGACACAGGGGGGGGCTTGCGGCTGTTGTTACTGAAAATGTCAGTGAGGATGCCAGGTTTGGTTTGATATACATGGAC
>CAZYTI010001009.1:0-2385 GCA_964650065.1 uncultured bacterium | reverse complement strand
ACGATGCCTGGAAACAAGTGGCATGTGAGAATGTCGGGGAAATGGTTCAGCGCGACTGGAATCATCCGTCCATCATCTTGTGGGGGGTGAGAATCAATGAATCACCGGATGATCACGATTTTTACACAAAAACGAATCGGATTGCTCGTGACTTAGATCCGACCCGGCAGACATGCGGAATACGAAATCTTCAACACAGTGAGTTTCTAGAAGATGTGTATACCATGAATGATTTCTCGCACAGTGGGGGAGAATTTGTCCTGAAAGATCAACAGCATAACACTGGACTTGAAAAATTAGTCCCCTATATGGTTACAGAATTTAACGGGCATATGTACCCTACAAAACGATTTGACCAGGAAGAACGGCTGATCGAGCATGCCTTACGACATGCCAGAGTGCACAATCGAGCTGGCGCAGATAAAACAATGTGTGGGACGATTGGCTGGTGTGCGTTTGACTACAACACGCACTATAACTTTGGCTCTGGTGACAGAATCTGCTATCATGGTGTTATGGACATGTTTCGCATCCCGAAAATGGCGGCATATTTTTACAGAAGCCAGGTGTCCCCGGAAAAAGAGGTAGTATTAGAACCGGCGACCCTCTGGGCACGAGGTGAACGCAGCATTGGAGGCATAATTCCCTTGACCCTTTTTACCAACTGCGAGTATATCGAACTGTATCACGGCAATGGCTCGGTTGGAAAGTATTATCCGAATAAAGATGCCTACCCAGGACTTGAGTACCCGCCTGTTATCATTGACATCAATGTTGATACCTGGGAACGTACCTGGGGACATACCTGGAAGGATGGCAGGTTTGTCGGTTATGTTAACGGAACCCCGGTCATTGAGAAGACATTTGTCGGAGATCCTGTTCCCACCCAACTGATCGCCACTGCGGATGATGCTTCTCTTCACGCCGATAGGATTGATGTAACCAGGGTCGTCTTCAGAATGGTCGATCAGGCGGGGAATATTATCCCGTATGTTCATGACTTTCTCAAACTAAGCATTACCGGACCCGGTGACATTATTGGTCCCCATGAAGTGGTGTTGATCGGCGGATGTATTGCTGTCTGGGTCAAAGCACAGATGACAGAAGGCGTGATTACTCTTTCTGCCATAAGCAGTCGGCTACAAGCGAATGATGTGACGATACAGGTTGTAAAATAGGCCTTCCCTGGGAGCGAAGGCAGGATGTCTGCGCTCCCAGGGAAGGCGGTTAGGCATTGTGACACAAAAAAAAATAACTCCCTGGCTATTTTTGGGAATTCCCTTGCTATTGTATCTCTTCTGGGTGATTGGCCCGACGCTCTATACGATGTACTTGAGTTTCACCGAATGGGATGGATTGTCCCCCCCGGTGTTTATCGGACTCGGTAATTTCCGCTTGCTGTTTGACGATCCGGTGTTTATCAAATCACTGATGAATAACCTCAAGTGGCTCGCCATTTTTATGGTCATTCCCATTGTATTAGGGCTGGCATTGGCTTTCATCCTGAATAAAGAGATTCGTGGCGAGAAATTTTTTAAAGCGGCCATCTATTCTCCGATGATCCTCTCTGGGGCGGTTATCGGGCTGATCTGGAGTTGGATCTATGATCCTGCGGGAGGCTTGCTCAACACCACGCTCTCTGTTGTCGGGTTAAAGGGGCTTATCGCTGCACTACTGGGATTATCAGAGGGGAGTAATCCCGGGTGGCTCAGCGATCCGGGTCTGGTGCTCTATTGTATTATTGCAGCGGAGGTCTGGAGGCATACTGGCTATGTCATGATTCTGTACTTGACAGGATTAAAAGGCATCCCCCTGGATGTGATTGAAGCCGCCAGAGTAGACGGAGCTACGGGATGGAAACTTTTTCTCCATGTGCTCCTGCCTCTGCTCAAACCTTCGACGATCATTGTGATCGTCGTCACGATTATCGGTTCGCTCAGAGCCTTTGATATGGTCAATATCATGACTCAAGGCGGTCCGTTTAACTCATCCAACGTGTTAGCCAATTTTATGTACATTGAAGCCTTTAAAAATTACCGCATGGGGTATGGTGCAGCGATTGCGGTTATCCTCTTTCTGATCATGTTTACGTTTATTGTGATTTATCTGCGAGAAATTATGAAATCGGAAACACGGTAATAAATAACTACTACAATGACGAACTCTGCAACAATGGGAAGATCTCTCCTGAAGACGTTTCTCTTTATTTTTATGCTGGGCTTTGTGCTTATCTGGCTCTTGCCGGTGTTCGGAGGAGTCTTGATAGCCTTTCGCAGCATGGACGATTTAACAACCAACGGGTTCTGGGCTCTTCCTGAAAGTATTACGTCTCAATATTTTCTTGAGGCGTGGACGAAGGGATTGCTGGGAAAATATCTCTTTAAC
>CAZYTI010001008.1:0-2385 GCA_964650065.1 uncultured bacterium | reverse complement strand
CATATTATGACAAAAAATAATATTTTCTTCATTTTTACCACCTCTCTTTTCTGGGAGATATGGGAAATAAGTTTTTATATAGTTAAAAATAAGGATCAACTTCAGCATTGTCAAGGGGATTTTCATTTTAGAAAAATGATTGTCACCCAAAATGCAGAGATATTGGGTGACAATATTTAAGGTTCACTCATTTATCTAATTTCTACATTACGTTCTCCACGCCGGCATCTTGGCCAGGCCGTCTTTGGCCGTTTGTTCCGCCTGCTCTCTTTCCAGACCCTGCATCTGCATAAGGAAATTTGTCAAGCCGTTAACAATATCTTCATAAGTTTTAAGTGCACCCGATTCATCTGTGCAGTGGCAACAATATTTGTTCTTGGTGTCCTTGCCGCCAAAGTCTTTGGGCTTGCGCATGGGCATGCTGCAGCTTTCACAGTTATTTACTTTTGCCATGAATTCCATCTCCTGAATGATCCGATTCGTTCGTTTGTTCAACTTTGTCAGCAGAATTGAATGTTGAGATTATCTTCTTTTGAGATTTCAACGATACGATGATAGATATTTTGATAGTAAGCTCTTTTATTCTCTTTGGAAAAAAGCACATGCTTCCAATTTTGCATGAGTGCGGGATATTTTTCTGCGATGACTTTCGATACGCCACGCCAGTTACCGCATTTGATGTTTAGGGTATCCACCAGGATAGTGTCGACGTGTTCTTTAATTTCATCCAATAAATGAAATAGCGTTTGGTTGGTGAGGTCAGGTAAGACTGGTGCGAGGAAAACCCAGGTTCGGATGCCTTCTTTGTGCAACTGTTTCAAAGCATCGATTCTATTCTCGATGGGTGGGGCGTTGGGCTCGAACAAACGACGGACCTCTTCATTCAATGTGGCCATACTGAAACCCACCTCGCAATTTTCATGCTGGAATTTTTTCAATACGTCGATATCCCTGAGGACGAGGTGGGATTTGGTGAGTATGGAAACGGGAAAATCGTTTGTCATGAGTTCCAAAAGAATATTTCGTGTCAGTCGATATTTCTTCTCAATGGCCTGATAGGGATCTGTGACGGTGCTCAGGGAGATGAGTCCTTTTGGCATTTTTAGAATTTGCTTCCTTAAGATTTCAACCGCATTGATTTTCACATCACAGAATTCGCCCCATGGTATTATGCGATGCGTGAATCATGCCATGAAACGGGCGTAACAGAAGATACAGCCGTGCAGGCATCCCGTGTAGGGATTGATGGTATAATCGGTAGCAGGAATTCGGGACCGATTGAGGATGGATTTGCAATCAATTTCGTGGATAAGACATCTTTTCGACTGATGGGTATTCATTCAGATAAAGGTACGAAATTATACAGCCTATTTATATGATTTTTTTTCAAGTACAATGATCATTCTTGTGAAAAAGAATGCAACCTTATTTTTATAGAGTCGTATTCAATTATGAGTGATTTGTTTTACTTTGTTCCATGAAATCACTCATTTTTTGATCTATTTGTTTTACTTTCTTCCAAAAAATTAAAAGGGAGATCTCTTGAATAATTTATCCCAACGCGAAGAACAGATTATGTTAGCCATCTGGGCGCTTAAAGAGGATGCCTACCTGGTCGCGATCAAGAAGTACCTATCCGAGATCTTCGGAAAGAATTGGACGGTCGGGGCCATCCACAAACCCCTCAGGCGCCTTGAACAAACCGGATGCCTCGAATCCTTTTTCGGAGAGGCCACGGCCAAACGGGGAGGGCGAGCTAAAAAAATTTACCAGTTCACAAAACACGGTTTGGCTGTACTGAGTGAGTACAAGCGGATCAACGATGTACTGTGGGCCGATTTCCCGGGATATAAATTTAGTGGGTAATCAACGAAGGAGAAAAAGCCGGCATCATCCACCTCGAATCGGGGAAAGACTCTTCCGCCTGCTCCTGCCGGAAGAGGAGGAGTATATGCTCCTTGGTGACTACGAAGAGCTGTACAAAGACCTGGCCCAAAGGAGGGGACTGCTCATTGCCGATCTCTGGTACTGGATTCAAATAGTCGCTGTCATTCCGTCGACAATCTGGAATTCGACAAAATGGAGTGTCGTTATGATTCAAAATTATTTAAAAATCGCCCTCAGAAACCTGAATCGCCATAAAATCTATTCTGGCATCAATATCCTTGGATTGACTCTGGGATTGACATGTGCCCTCTTGATTTTCCTTTACGTCCGGTATGAATTCAGCTACGATACATTCCATAAAAATGCCGAATATATCTATCGCATTGTACTTCACCAAGATCATTTTTATAGAGGTAGGAACCAAGCGGTCATTTTGCCTGCTGCTTTCGGTCCCACAATTCGCGATCGCATTCCCGAAGTCCGACGAATATGCCGAAT
>CAZYTI010001007.1:0-2388 GCA_964650065.1 uncultured bacterium | reverse complement strand
TACAAGTCACCAAGATCGTGCTTTATGCAGATTCGCCTTAGGCGAACACAAAGTAGAAATAAATAATATATTAAAAATATTTGAGTCGATCTATTATAAATTCAGTTTTGAATGCCCATAAAACCTAATTTCTTTTTTCTTAGAGACTTAGTGCCTTGGTGGCATTCATTTATGAATAATCCAGCTTTAGATTATAAGGGGTACCCATGTTAACCGTCGTTGAGAAAGTATTGTTTTTACAAGACGTGGACATATTTGCACATACTTCAACAGAAGATTTGGCCTACATCGGTGCCATTACCGTGGAAATATTCTTTAAAAAAAATACCGACATATATCAAGAAGGACAAATATCCGATGCCATGTATCTCATCATCGAGGGTAAAGTACGCCTATATAAAAACAAACGGGAGGTGATGACGGCGGGTCCGAAACAAGTATTCGGTACATGGGCCCTTTTCGATGACCAGCCCCGTATCGTGACGGCAACCACCTGTGAACACACACACCTGTTGCTAATCGACCGTGAAGAATTTTATGAACTTTTAGCGGACCACACGAAGATCACTCAAGGGGTGTTAAAAAACCTGTCCAGGCGGTTGCGCAGTCTCATCGAACGGGTTAAAATCGGCACGCAGGAAAAATAAACCAAACCCTCCTTTTCTACCCAGCCTGTATTTTATCTTTTGACTTTTCGAAGATTATTGTTATCTTTATACCATTCAGAAGAATGATCGCATCATTGTACCACCGGAATGGTCAGGAGAAAATAATGGCAGAAAATGTGAACCATGATACGATAGTCATCGTGGATGACGAAGACATTGTCCTCTCGAGCATCAAATCCATATTGAGCCTGGAAACAGATTATAACGTAGAGTGTTTTACATCGGCCAATAACGCATTGAAGTATATTGATGACCATGACGTCGGCGTTGTCATATCAGATTATCTCATGCCGGAGATGGACGGCATTTCATTTTTAGGAAAGGTACGCGAGAAAAAGCCCTATATCCCGCGTATCATACTCACGGGATATGCAGATAAAGAAAACGCCATCAAGGCCATAAACGAAGTAGGGCTTTTCCAATACGTTGAAAAACCATGGAATAACGATGATCTTCTCATCATCCTTCGCAACGGACTTGAGAAAAAAAAATTGATGAAAAAACTCGAGGAGAAGCTCAACGAAATATCCAAAGCCCATTCGGATTTGCAGAGTATTCAAGACGAAATCGTCAAAACTTTCGTATGACTGACTCCCTCTATTTCCATTCTTGGGGAATTTGAATGACGAGGGCACAGGGCGGATCTATGGGTTTTTTATCATAAATAGTGATCAAGCTCTCTCCCTCTTCGAACCAATCGAGACCCTCCCAATTGACATTTTCCCAATCACCTTGCTTCAGGAGAGAAACAATATTTTGCAGGTGTCTAGCCACTTGTGGATTGTGACCTCGGACAACCTCTTCGTTAATACGACTAAAAATCCTTTGAGTAACCTCCATCATATCCAGGGGCATTCCCATGGGTTCCCCCTGTAAATTAAAACGCTGCAGCCATTTTAATTTATATTCCCGAGGAGCCGAAGAGCCGTGAGGCGGCGCATTTTCCGAGGCCATAAGAACGATTATTTCTTCATCGCCCTCTTCCGGACGGTGCCAGACCAGGTCAGTCGCCCGAAAACGTTGCGCCAGGGGCTCCTTGCCCTCGGGTTCTGGCACATTTAATAGAAAGTAATAGAGAGGATTGAGAACGTCTCTCGCAACGTTTCCATTTTCTATGTCGTGTACAACGACCACGGGCTTCAAAGCCGTTGATCCCAGCATTTCATGAAATTGTCCCGGGACGTCCCTGAAAATAGGATAACCACCCTCCCATAGCACTGCGAGCCTGGATCCACCACCTCCCAATGGTTTTGCAGCCAATCCCTCAAGACCCCGATGACCAAACTCTGTGAGGGTCTTATCGTATTCTGCGATGACGGAATAATACGGTGTATTCAGATTTTTCCTGGCAATCAAAGAACGTAATTGTTCGGAGAGAATGGCAAGCCTGCCATCGGCAAGATCATCGATGGCCTCCAAATCCCGCGCCAGCTCGGCATGCGGCATGGGCATTTGCCGGACTTTCATTGGATCGATGATAATGATGGGACCTTTCTGACCCTCCAAGTCGATGGTAAAAAAGTGCCCATCGGCATCATCTCCCACGATATAGAGTGTCTCTCCAATTCTCGCAATGCCTGAAGCTTCCCGAATCAATACACCCTCATGATCAGATCTTTGTGTACACACACTTAAGAGAATGATGAAAGTAAAGATAAAAGCACAATATCTCATATATATCATTCCAGTCCAGTATTCCTTCTTCATATTATTATGATTA
>CAZYTI010001006.1:1448-2389 GCA_964650065.1 uncultured bacterium | reverse complement strand
ATACTTGGCTGTGAAAATATCGGCTCCTCCGGAACTGGGCAGGATAGTGGTCCCAAAGGCGGTCAGACCGCTAAAATAGCCGGTCAAGTAGCTGTTACCCCAAGCATCGGTGGCAATACTCTGTCCTCGATCACTACCGCTTCCCCCTGCCTGGTCCGCCCATAACACATTACCTGCAGAATCGTATTTTACGATAAATATATCCTCTGCTCCGACAGCAGTCAGGGTGGTGGACCCGAAGGTGGCGTTTCCTTCAAAATAACCGGTAACCAGGATATTATCCGCACTATCCGTTGCCACGCCCCGACCTTCGCCAAAGAGGGTGTTATCCACCCGTTTTACCCAGAGAAGGTTTCCGTTCATGTCATATTTTGCTATGAATATGCCTCGAATACCGGGACAATTGATTTGAGTCGAGCCAAAGGTCGCTGTGCCTGCGAATCCCCCGACGGTGATCGTATTCCCCTGTCCATCTGTAGCGATATCATATCCTGTCACATTGGATGTTCCGCTGATCCCTTTTGCCCAGATGAAATTCTGGGTCTGTCCGTGGCTGTTGACGGAACAAGTAAACAAGGATATCGTTGAAAGCGCCAGGAAAATTTTTAATTTGCGGTGTTTCATTTTCATGTTTTAATCTTTGAACTAATCCTTAATTAATAATAAAACATCGCGCTGAGAGATGATATGAGGGCCCCGAAAGTAAACGTGCTATCTTCTTATGGGTGGACGGGGTGGATCGGGCAGATCGCCCAGACCGATGTTTGCTCCGGAGATGGCAGCCTCTTCGGTCGATTGTCGGCTGTCCTGGCCCGGTACGAGGTTGGACTGTAAGTTTTCTGACAAGTTCTGCATACGATCGATCATTAAGTCGGCGGTGGATATCGGCAGAGGAGATACGGAAGGCGTTATTTCCATGGCATTCAGCGCGGCATTTCCGT
>CAZYTI010001006.1:0-1438 GCA_964650065.1 uncultured bacterium | reverse complement strand
ACAGGAGACTCTGGTTTTCCTCAATTTTCACATCGACCAGGTCAAAATCAGGATCCAATTGCTGAGCCTGTTGAAAATACGCAGCAGCCGCTTCGAATTGGCCTGCATCCTGCCGGTCCAATCCTTTACAGTAGGCGATAAAGGCGTGCATGTTTTTTGTTGGAATATGCAGGATGCGCCGTCTTTCTTCCTGAGTTAATTGGATACCCATTTTTGCAATAAACCCGAATACGATACGTTTTTCCAGCCGAAGCAGGTTTTTCAGTTCAGCCGAACTACTGGCTTTCAAGGCCGGTGTTTCAGGGTCGATGAGATCTTTTATTTCCATGGTAACACGGAATTGCTCCTCCCCCAGAACGTCATAGACCCCGTAGAGTATTTGACCGGCCGACAGGAGTCTTCCAAATCGTGTTGCGGTCTGAGGATTTAACAAGCCCGTTTGGGCGAGGCTCATCTCCTCCATCAATGCATTCAGCCGTATTCGCTCGATGAGCTGCAGGTTTTTTACCTGACTCAAATCTGTTATCATCATCTCGCAGAGTCCCTTGCTCAACACAGCAAAGTCTTCATTCTTCCCCTGATATGAAAGGGGGAATACTGCAATGGCCTGAGGGGAGAGTGCCGGAAGGTTCAATTGATCTTCCTGAAGGAGTAAATTTTGAGCATACTGCTTCAGGATTTGTCTGCTGAGATGGTTGTATCTGTCTTTCATGAGTCGTCGAAATGGGGATTGATAGGAAACGTTTTCGTAATTTCGGTATATATCAAAGGCGTTTGGTTCATTTTCACAGAGTTCCAAACTCAATCCGTAGTAATACAGTATCTCAGGATCCTCGTCATTCAGCTTGTATGCCCTTTCTAACAGAATTTTTCCCCGGTCGTATCTCTGAACACGTAAGAGGATGATTCCCAGTTCCAGAAGGGGTTCGGCGTCTTCATGATTTTGGAGGATAAGATGTGCCAGGGCGATCATTTTTTGCTTTAGCCTTTGGGGATCCCTCATGATGTTTGTGGGCGCACAATTCAGCAGAAATAGAGCAAAGATCAAAACGGCACACAGGACCAATTTTTTGTTTTGGTTCATGGTGTTGTCCTCTTTCAATTGATAATTGGCAATTGACAATTGACAATTGATAATTATTGGAATCATTGTGGCATTCCTTAATGTTTACTTTGATGGATTTTTCGTATCATCTGCTAGAAATTGCCGTGTCATTTCCTGGAATTTCTCCATGAGTCTCAACGTGTTGGGACCACACCTTCCGTTACACAGGGTTTTACCATCGACACTTGTCACCGGCATGATCTCCTTTGCACTGCCGGTAATGAATATTTCGTCGGCTTTGATCAGTTCACTTTTAAATACATTCCGCAATTCGATTTTAAACATGGCATCGGCTAATTCCAGCACCACATCCCGCGTGATACCCAATAAAAT
>CAZYTI010001005.1:0-2389 GCA_964650065.1 uncultured bacterium | reverse complement strand
CTTTAAACTCTTTGAGATCCATCGAATTCACCTCCTCTTCCTGGGTTGAAGATTCATCTTGTACGTCCTCATCGACGCTGAGTCCAAGCTCCTCAATTTCAAGCTCGGTCTTTTCCTCTCGTGAAAAAGCCCGGGACTCGGTTTTCTTGTCCCATCCGAACACACAGACAGATGCTTCCTGATAGAAACATTCACGCCAAATCGTTGCCGGACCCTTCATCGTAAAACCATTCACTTCAGCTTTTGATCCCTCCGAAATACGCTCAACCTTTGTTGGAATGGCATATATACTTGCCTGATAAGGTAAGCCCTGTTGAGACTGCTTTTGGAACTCCTCACTGAAAGGGGTGTCTACAAAGACAGTCGTATCTGGATTGAGAACAAGCTGATTGTTTTCTTTGAGGGGTTTCTTGGAGAACGCAACCTTCTTCCGTGTATCATGCTGTTCCAAAACCGGGAACTTAGCACGATCAAACTTCACTCCGGAAACATCGATTGCCAGATCATCCCACCACCAATGGTCCTTGATTATACCCCCTGAATACGCCACCATACGGAGTTTTTTTCCATCGGCTCCGTCTTCGGCAAACGCACAGGCAACAGAAGAACCAACATCGACAAGCCTTAATGCACCATTCGGGACTTTCTCCAGTTTTTTAGCCATCCTCCTATCCTCCGTTAAAATTATTCGTTCTCTTTCTTATCATTTTTAGAAGGTTCACCTTCCGTGCTTTCTTGCAAAGACTCCGCATCAACTGTATAAACAAGTTCAGGATACGTATCATCCTCTGTCGCTTTGTCCAATCGAGCTTTAGCATAACCACCAACACCAAGTCTTCTCGCCACTTCCTTATTGGGAATTCCGAGCGTTTCTGATATCGGACCATGCTTAACCCCAAGAAATGCCCTTGCCCTACCTTCGGAATCGATTGTCTCTGAAGTCGGGAATTGAAATTCGATCAGTTTCTCCGGTCTGCGTGGGACCTTTTTAAAAACGGGTTCTTGTTCTTCCCACCCAACAGCCTTTTTGACTCTCAAGAACTCAGGAAATGTTCCAATTGTTTTCTTCAGAAAGAAGATACTCCCCCAAAAGTCGAATCTGAGGAAATTCTCGAAATAGGAAATTTCATCGGATGTTCTATCCGACATCGGCCCCCTTGCCGCTTTAACGGATGAGAATGGCCCAGAAGGGCTCCCGGTAGTAACATCGGATGGTTCGTTCAGCCCGCTAATGACCATCTGAAGAATATCCGTATCTTGATCTTTAATGGAGGTAAGATTGGGATTTTCGGCCTTGACAGTCATTCCAGGGGGAAGAACAAGTCTACTACCGGGTACCATCTTCTGAGCGATTCCTGTTTTCCGTCTTTGGTCGTCTGTAAGGGATAACCAAGTTTGAAAAGCTTTCACATCCTCAAAACTAAAAACCCATGCGTAAGCTCCACTCGACTTTTTATGGTCTATTTCATACCGCTTAAGATTTTCATAATGATTGAGCCATTGGATTGTCGTCCTGAGGTAAGAGACAGATCTCCGAGTTATGAGTCCCATATCCCAAGATACCATGAAACGCCTGTAGCCTCCCAACGGTCTGAATTTGTGCTTTAAAGACCGGCTTGCCGACTGTCGTTTCCGATCATAACTCCCTTCAAAGCTCTTTTGGGCCTGTGCATCAGCCACAAGAGAAGGGTACCGGCCTACGAAAATCGATGGAATCTGCTCAAACTCCCCGTTCCCATCAAAATCAACGTTATAGAATAAAGGCATAGTTCGTTTACGAGAGTGAAAGATAATTCCTGTATCGTCTGTTCCCCCTCCCTTAACAAGCCTTGGGTCGATAAAGTCCACTTCAACAAACCCATCCAGGTGTAATGTGAGAAGAAGGAACAATTCACCTTCTACGTAAGCCCTTCCAACATACTTGGGCCAGAAGGTATACAAGCGATTTCGAGGATCTTCCTCAATTTCCTCAATGGCTTGCTGGACTTTCCACTCCCCAGATGAGGATTCGTAACCAAATCCCGTTAATCTGCCCATCATTCCACGGACTGCTGTATTGATTTGGGGGTTTCTTTGGAATTTATTCCAGCAAGTTGCCTGTAAAAGATCACGAACAGCGGCGGATTCTTCTTTATTTATATCCCAAACAGGTGAAAACCCATCGGGATCAACGTAATCACCGGTGTTTGGGTCATGTTGCCACGGCATAGTAAAAGAAATTCTTTGGAGAACTTCGGCAGGAACCTCTTTCAGCATATTCAGGTTTTTATCGAAATCTTTTAAAGCGTCCATTTAAAGCCCTTTATACTACATATCGTATGATCCCAAAACACGCAAAAGAATAAATATGATTCCAGGAAAACACACTTCAAGGTAAAAGTCAATAGTC